>DMCD01000055.1 GCA_003445895.1 Lachnoclostridium sp.
CCGCCCAGGCCATCGTGACGGGAATCCTCATCCGCCACATTCTCTCGGAAAAGGGCCGGGGAAATGTTCTCCGGGACGGTCCTCTCCTCACTCCGGAGCAGGGCGAAATCTATGGGGACATCTTCCGCCTGGGCTTTCCGGCCGCCGTGCAGAACATAATCTACACCGGCATCTCCTTTGTGCTGGGACGGCTCGTCGCCGAATGGGGAGACCACGCTCTGGCAGCTCAGCGCATGGGCAATCAGATTGAATCGGTCTCCTGGAACATCGCCGACGGCTTTGCTGCCGCCATCAACGCCTTCACCGCCCAGAACTTCGGGGCAAAACGGAAAGACCGGATACAGGAAGGATACCGCTTCTCCTTCCTCACCCTGGGGGCCTGGGGACTGCTGGTGACAGCCGCTTTCCTCTTCCTGGCCGATCCTATATCCCGGATCTTCTTTCACGAGGCGGGCGTAATCGACATCTCCAACCACTATCTGATGATCATCTCCTTCTGCGAGGCCTTCATGTGCATCGAGAGCATGACGATAGGCGCGCTCTCCGGTCTCGGAAAAACGCGCCTCTGCAGTATCATCAGTATTCTTCTTACCGGCGCGCGGATCCCGTACGCCTATGTGCTCTGCCGCACGAGCCTGGGGCTCGACGGCATCTGGTGGGCCTACTCCATCAGCTCCATCTCCAAAGGAATCGTCTTCTATCTGACCTTCCGCTGGGAAATGAAGAAGCTGCCGTTATGATTCAAAGCGCAGCACGGCCGTCTGCGGTGCGCCGTCCTCGGGAAGCACCAGGGTGTTGCCGCCGTAAACCACGATATCGTCGCAGAGCTTCGTATAGGCATCCAGGGTCCCGATCTTCGGGTAGCCGAAGGTCTCGGTGCGGTAATGCATCGGCACGGTGACGACGGGCTTCAGCTCGTCCACCAGGGCCTTGATGCGGTCCGGCTCCATGGTGAAGAAACCGCCTACCGGAATAAGCATCACATCCACGCCCCGGAGCATGTCCTTCTGCTCTTCGGTGGGCATGCAGCCGATATCTCCCATGTGGGCAATGCGGTACTCGCCGTCGTCGAAAATCCGGATAACATTGGTGCCGCGGAGAGCTCCGCCTTCCTCATCGTGGAAGGACTCGATCTCGGTAATCACAAAGGGGCAGGCTTTGGCTTCCGCGCCCTCGCGGATAGTAACCAGGTCCACTGCACCGTGATCGCCGTGGAAATGGCTGCACAGCACTTTGTCAGCCTCGGTTCTCAGCGGCGGATATCCCGGAACTGAACCGTCAGCGTAGGGGTCCAGCACGATGACATAGTCATCCTTCTCCAGACGGATGCAGCTGTGTCCCAGCCAGGTAATCTTCACTTCTCCCATATCTTAACCTCCTTCTTTGCTCCTGCAGGCCGCCTGCACCCGGGGTGCACGCAGCAATTCTTCAATGCCAAAAAACGCCAAAGGCGCTCCGCTGCCGAATCCGGCTGCGAAGCGCCCTTTGTATTTCTTAACGGATATTGCTTAGTTGAGCGCAGCCTTTGCAGCCTCAGCTACCTTTGCAAATCCCTCTGCATCGGTGATAGCCATGTCAGCAAGAACCTTGCGGTTCAGATCGATGCCGGCCTTCTTCAGACCAAACATGAACTTGCTGTAGGAAAGTCCATTGATACGTGCAGCAGCGTTGATACGGGCAATCCAGAGCTGTCTGAACTGTCTCTTTCTCTCCTTGCGGCCTGCATATGCGGAGGTCAGAGCTCTCATGACAGACTGCTTGGCAATTCTGTACTGCTTGGACCGAGCGCCTCTGTAACCCTTCGCGAGCTTTAATACTCTATTGTGCTTCTTTCTGGCATTCATGCCACCCTTAACTCTTGCCATTGGTAGTTCCTCCTTCTATCCTGAACCTCTGCTTAGATGTACGGTAAAATCTTCTTCATTACCTTGCTGTTGGTGATATCGGTTACGATATCCTTTCTCAGATTCATCTTTCTCTTGGAAGATTTCTTTGTCAGGATGTGGGATTTGTAAGCTTTATTGCGAACCAGCTTTCCGGTTCCGGTCTTCTTAAAGCGCTTTGCAGCCGCTCTGCTCGTCTTCATCTTAGGCATGATCTGATTCCTCCTTAGTTGTTGGTTAATTATTTCTTTGCTGACAGGAAAATAACAATCGTTCTTCCCTCGACTTTGGCAGGTTTGTCAACCACCGCGATGTCGCCGAGCTTCTCTGCGAAATCGTCAAGGATGTATTTTGTCTGCGTCATGTGAGCCATCTCACGGCCTCTGAAGCGGAGGGTAACTTTAACCTTGTTGCCCTTTTCAAGGAACTTTCTTGCATTGTTTACCTTGGTATTCAGGTCGTTGTCATCAATGTTCGGGGAAAGACGGATCTCCTTGACCTCAATCGACTTCTGTTTCTTTTTGGCCTCTTTTTCCTTGCGGAGCATCTCATACTTATACTTACCGTAATCGATAATCTTGCAGACCGGCGGCTTGGCAGTGGGCGCAATCTTAACCAGATCAAGTTCTGCGTCTCTTGCCAGCTTGAATGCATCCTTTGCGGACATAATGCCGAGCTGTTCTCCGTCCTCTCCAATCAAACGAACTTCCTTATCGCGGATCTGTTCGTTAATCATCAAATCGCTAATGGCCGTGTACCTCCCATCCTGATTAGAATCAAAATACAAAAACAAAGAGCGGACACAGGGTCCGCTCCACAAATCAAATCAGACACACATAATGCGTGTGCTATTGCTTTATGAACCGCCGGTCACTTGCTCGTGCCGGGGTGAGGCGGATAACCTGCTTTCCTGATGCTGTTTTCTTACAACACTCCTACATTACACCATGCAGGGGCAAATGTCAACTACTTTTTCGAAAGAATTTGGCCACAGGACATAGATACTGCTATCTGCCATTTTCCCCGCCCGCAAGAGCGGCCTTCTTCTCTCTCTCTTTTCTCGTCAGCTCCCGCCAGATAGTCAGAAGCATGGTGATATAGCAGGCCGAGCCGCCGATGACGTTCGATATCGGCTCCGCCAGGAAGACGCCGTCGGTGCCCAGGCCGTTCCAGTACGGCAGAAGGATGGTCAGCGGCACCACGATAATCACCTTCCGAAAGATGGAGAAAAAGATGGACTGCTTCGAGCGCCCCAGGCCTACTGCCGTCGACTGCCCCGAGCTCTGCAGGGCCATAAAGATGAAGGCGAAGAAGTACAGCCGGATAGCCGGCACGGCAACCGCCAGAAGCTCCGGATCCCGGTTGAAGATGCGGATGAATGCTTCCGGGAACATGTGAATCGCCGCCCAGATAACTCCAGCATACAGCACCGTCGCCCCGGTGGTAAACAGAATCGCCTGCTTCACTCTCCCGTATTCCTTCGCGCCGTAGTTGTAGCCGATGACCGGCTGGGCGCTGTTCGTCACGCCGTGGACCACCTGGAAGGCCAGCTCCCGTACCGACATGATGACTGTCATGGCCGTAATATAGAGGTCGCCGCCCCACTTCTGCAGGGTGGAATTGCAGAACATCTGCACCAGGCTGTTGGTCATGAGGAACATGAACCCGGAGGCGCCAAGGCCGAGAATCCGAAGCACCCGCGGATTCTCCAGCTCCATCCGCTCTTTTTTTATCCTGAGAATCGCCCTCTCTCCGGTCAGAAACTTCATAATCCAGATGGCAGAAAGGGTCTGGGAGATAATCGTCGCCAGGGCTGCGCCCTGCACGCCCATATGGAACAGGAATATAAACACCGGGTCCAGAATCAGGTTCGCCACTGCACCGATGATGACCGTCATCATGCCGATCCCGGCAAATCCCTGGGCATTGATGAACATATTCATGCCGAGACCAATCATAACGGAGACATTGCCCAGCATATAGATGCTCAGGTAGGAGGCGGCAAAGGGGTAAATGGCGTCGCTCGCTCCCAGCAGATACAGCATCGGCTTTTTTATAAGAAGAAGCACCACCGTGAGGACGAGACCCGTGCGGACCAGCAGGTTAAAAGAGGTGCCCATGATCCGCTCCGCCTCCTCCAGGTTTCCCCTGCCCCGCTCGATGGATGTGAGCGGCGCGCCGCCCATGCCGTAGAGGTTTGCAAATGCCATCACGAAGGTGATGACGGGGAGGCAGATGCCCAGTCCCGCCAGGGACAGGGAGGCATGCTCCGGAAGAAGTCCGATATAAACGCGGTCCACCACGTTATACAGCACATTGACCAGCTGGGCCAGTGTCATGGGCACGGCCAGCCGGAGGATATTGCCGCTGATGGAACCTTTGGAAAAATCATTTCTGGTCTTTTGTGTATTCATATATTTCAGTGGATGAGTTCTTGTGACTGTGTTGCAAAACACAGACAATATCAGTCAGTAATACAAGAAGAATAGCGCAGATTCACGGTTTTGACAAGTATTCTGCATGCTGATTGAAGACGCGCCGCTGCAGAGGCATAAGAATACGGCTGTGTACAGGTTTTACCCCATACACAGCCGTATCGGCATACCGCCAATCCCCCCTCAGGGTTCTCTGCGGCATAGTTCCGGAAAATCCGGATATTATTCTACGTTGTCCTTGGTGATCAGGCTAACCTCAACCGGAAGGGTCTTTTCTACGGTCTCGCCTGCCATCAGCTTGGTTGCGGTCTCAACAGCGGTTGCACCCATCAGGTCCGGCTGCTGTGCAACGGTTGCTGCCATGGTGCCTTCCTTGACTGCTTCGATAGCGTCATCGGTAGCATCGAATCCGGCAACGATGATCTCCTTGTCGCCGATAGCCTCGATAGCGCCCAGAGCCATCTCATCGTTGTGTGCGAATACGCACTGGATATCCGGGTTTGCCTGCAGCATGTTCTCCATAACGGTCATGCCTTCTGCACGGTTGAAGTTTGCAGTCTGGCTTGCAACCACATCCAGCTTCTCATCTGCTACAGAGTGGAAGCCCTCGCCGCGGTCGATGGTAGCACTTGCGCCGTTTACGCCTTCCAGCTCAGCGGTCTTGGCACCCTCGCCTGCCAGCTCAACCAGATAGTCAGCAGCCATCTTTGCACCTGCTACGTTATCGGAAGCGATGGAGCAGTCCACATCGACGCCATTGACCACACGGTCAACTGCAATGACCTTGATGCCCTTTTCGATAGCATCTTCTACGGCCGGAGCAACGGCATCGGAGTCAACCGGGTTAACAATCAGGACAGCGATATTCTTGGAGATCAGGTCCTCGATGTCGCTGGTCTGCTTTGCGGAGTCATCACCTGCATCAACTACGATGAGGTCAACGCCCAGCTCTTTTGCCTTTGCCTCAGCGCCGTCAGACAGAGTGACGAAGAAGGGATTGTTCAGGGTGGACAGAGACAGGCCGACGCTGCCTTCTACGGCTGCTGCGCCCTCTTCTGCTGCGGCGGTCTCTTCGCCTGCTTCTGCTGCCTCGGTCTCTGCTGCGGTTGTCTCAGCGGGTTTGCTGCTTCCGCATGCTGCCATGGAAAGAACCATGATGGATGCTGTTGCCAGTGCTGCAAGTTTTTTCAGTTTCATACCTTTTTCCTCCATATTGAAAAAAATAATCTATGCGCAACATCCGCCCCGGGCCGAGGGGAGGTATCCATCCCCGGATCCGAGACAGATGTCTGTGCCTTTGTTATCTCTTGCGGTCAGAAAGAACCGCAATCAGGATGACCACTGCCTTGACGACGGACTGATAGTAGGAAGAAACGCCCAGGATGTTCAGTCCGTTGTTCAGAACCGCGATGATGAGGACGCCGACGAAGGTGCCCCAGATGCGGCCGCGGCCGCCGTTCATGCTGGTGCCGCCCAGCGCAACGGAAGCGATGGCATCCAGCTCATATCCGTCGCCCAGGGTGGGCTGTGCGGAATTCAGTCTGGACAGAAGAATCAGTCCCGACAGAGCTGCCATGCAGCCGGAAATCGCGTAAGCGCAGAGCTTGGTGCGGTCGATGTTGACGCCTGCCAGCTTTGCGGAAACCGCGTTGCTTCCGGTCGCATAAATCCGGCGTCCGAAGGTGGTCTTCTCCAGAACAAACATAAATACCAGGAACACGGCCACAAAGAGAATGACCGGGAACGGAATTCCTAATACACTGCCCTTGCCCACAAACTTAAGCAGCGGGCTGGAGCCGAGTCCCGAGATGGGTTTTCCGTTCATGAAGATCATGGTGA
>DMCD01000212.1:0-3524 GCA_003445895.1 Lachnoclostridium sp.
CCGCGACCGCAGATAGAGAGCATATGATGTCATCCTCTTCTTCCGCCGGGCATGCGCTCGGCGTAATAACTCTGGCTCCTTGCCGTGTTGGCCCTGGTCCGGTACAGCATCTGGAGATCATTTTCCAGATAGACCGATGCCGCCAGGTTCGGGTCATACTCCATGCAGTCCCCGCGATCGGGGCACAGCGGCAGTATGATCGCCTCGGAAAGTCTCGACAACGTAAGATTTCTCGCAAACCGTGCCCGGTACTCCTGCTCCAGAACGAGCAGCACGTCCCGGGCATTTCTGATGCAGCAGGCGCTGAAATCGTAGGCTGCATCGTCAGAAACACCCTCCAGGGCAACGTTGGTGTAAGGTCTGATCAGATTGATGGAAGGCTCAAGCCCCGCCACCTTGGTCTGGTCTCTCCTCACCTGGTCCCCTCCGATAAAGGGATAGAGGGAAGATTCCGCAAACCAGTCCCGCATATTCGGCACATAATACACCGAATCTCCCGAAAGCCCCAGAGAGGCCAGCACATCCCGGCCGTAGCCGGTCATGACGCCCACGAGAAGCTTTTTGATATTTACGCCCTCCCTGAGGAACATGGGAGCCAGCGTGGAGATACGGATGCCGCTCCGGTTCAGCACGTCATCCACCAGGATAACCGGCCGCCCGAAGGACTTGATGGTTTTTACCTGGGTCGGCAGCGGCGTATAATTCGGGAAGGCCTCGACGCTGCACCCGATCAGGTCCGGGTCGTAGACCTTGTCCGTGTGGATCGTCTTGGTCACCGTGTTGGGCATGACCCCGCCCCGGAGAATCTTTCCGTAGGGAACGCACATCATCTCGCCCAGCTTTCTGGGAACCTGCACCTCCCGGGGCACATGGTTGATCTGCACCACCTTGTCCACCATCCGGTGATAGAGAACGCTGGCCGAAACCGACAGCACCAGCTGGCCCGGATAGAGCTTTGCCATGCTGTGCTGCAGCTCCTGCTGCGCCCGGTGAATGGTCCTGAGAATCCGCGTATTGGAGGAAAATGGCTCCTTCAGCGTCGTTTCCATATTGGCAAGAAGCATCAGGGGCGCATGCATATCCACCACGTAGATATAGGTATGCTCCGGCGCCTCCTCCGGACGCACAAAGCCCTGCCGTATCATGGCGGAGGCCACCCGGTTGCTGCAGACGCCGCCCTCCGGATAGAACACGGCGTAGTCGCAGCGGTGTCCGAAGGAATACATGATGAGCTCCGTCAGAAGAAGCTGCTCTGCGTCGTGGATCTCCGGCCGCTCGCCCGCATAGAATCCGGAAATCAGCAGCACGTCTCCCGTGGTCCTGGACCGGATCATGTCGCAGATACGGATGTCCCCGAGAACGCCGTACAGCTCCTCCGGCGCCAGATACTGGAATCTGGCAAATGCCACCGGCCGGTTTTCGCTCATCTGATTGCGCAGAATCATCAGCCGGTCGCCGCTGCGGTGCAGCTCCTGGAGGATGGCCTCCCTGTGAGGCTCATTCTTCAGCAGCGTCCCGGCCAGCTCTTCTTCCACGCTGGGATAAGGCGGGTCCGCTTCCTCGAAGCTGACAGCCCGGGCATTGATGAGCGGCTTATACTCCGGCTCCCGGAGATACAGTCCGTTATTGTAGATATATTCCTGTACCACCGGGTCGATCAGATTGGAAATATCCCGGTTCATATCGATGTTTTCCCGGATTCTGGTGGAGGAAATCTCCATCAGCTCTTCCGGAAGCTCCAGCTCCACCAGTTTTCCCCGGATCTGGCGCATCATATCCCGGTTATACTTGGAATCCATCTTTTCATCGCCGACCCGACGGAAGGCGACGTGATTCATGCTCCGGATCACGTCATTGTCGGCGCCTTCTTTATAGAAGGAAGCGTTGGCTATGACGTCCGAACCCACCACCAGGTAGAGCTCCCGGTCCGCAAAGATATCCTGAAGTCTCCGCATATCGTCCGGATTGCCGGGACTTAAGGGGATCTCATAGGGGAACAGGTGAATGTGGAACTCATCCGCGGTGGACATATTCACAATCCGGCGGCGGATAAAGTGGGGCTGTGCCTTCTTGGACCAAGAGAACTCATCCACCGACAGATACACGTCAAATCCCATATCCCGGATAATCTTTGCGATTCCCTTGTGCGACAGGGTAAAGGGATCAAAGGTTCCCGGGAAGAAGGCGACCTTCTTCCGGGTATGCATGTCAAATTCTCCCACCATCAGCCGGTACTCGGTGATAAACCGGTACAGATTGGAAAGGCAGGCCGCACGGTAAAAATGAGTCAGCTCTCCGCCGGGGTTTTCCTTCAGCTGGAAAAAGATCTTGGTGCAGGCCGCGTTGAAGACCGAACGTTTCTCGGCAATATGAAGCAGCTTCGAACCAAATACCTTCTGTCCCATCACCAGCAGAGCTTCCTGCCGGACAATCTCCCGATAGTTTGCCATGCCGGCGAGAAGCATTCCCACCAGCCGCTTCCAGCGGTTTTTCCCTGTTTCCGCATCCTCCTTAAACCGGGTCCGGTACACCGGATAATGCTCCAGCATGGTACCTGCCGCATCAATGACCGCTGCAGCGGCGTATTCTGAAGAACCGGTCATGGTTTCGGAAAGGGAAAGAAGCAGTTCATCCAGCTGCTCCGGCGGAAGCCACAGCGCCACCTGGCCGAGCCACTCCGGAATCGTCCGGGAGTAATCGGTCTCGCCGATCTCCAAATCCCGCAGCATTTCCACCGCGATCTCGTTCCACTGGTCTACCCGGAGCAGGGGCCCGAGACTGAGGAGCGCTTTCCCCGCCGTATTCCGCACCAGCATATAATGGCCGACCTTCAGCATATTCGACAGATGGGCTGCGATATGAAGGGCATGGCTCTTATCTCCCCGCGCCACCTGGTCCTCGAGGATCTGAATATTCACCGCCTTCGCCACCCAGGGCGTGCCGGTTTTCAGATTGTCCAGGAAAATCTCCGATACGATGTCCTGGTCATAGAGCTTTTCTTCCTTCGCGCAGACGCCGAGATTATTCTCAATCCTGCACTTCAGGTATTCATACATATGAGAGTCGCCAAGGTCTGCATTCTCCACAACGGCAAGTATCCGGTCTTTCATTCCCGCATTATCTCCGCAGCCGCTGCTCACCTGCTCCAGCGCTCTCCAGGCCGAGATCCGGATCTCCGCATTGCCGCTCTCCGCACAGAACAGGACGGTGTCTGCCACCGTCTTCTTTTCTTCGTCTGACATGGCATCAAAGGGCAGAACCTCAACACAGTTCATCAGCACAAACTGCTCTTCTTCGCTCTTTTCCTCCGGACTGCGGTACCAGAAAAGAAGCGGTTCCAGGAACATCTGCAGATCCCCGGGCTCTGCGTATTCTGTCAGCGCCATGACGATATTCTTCAGCTGATTGCGGATGCGCTTCTGCTGCAGATCCACGAGGCGGTAATCCGGGCGGATGGTCTGCTGAAGATAATGGGTCCAGAGATTTTTCACCTTTTCCTGGGTGATATCCTTCATGCCCTCCGG
>DMCD01000212.1:3650-4612 GCA_003445895.1 Lachnoclostridium sp.
ATCTCTCCGTCCCGGTTCATGAACAGCTCATACAGAAACTGCAGGGTCTGCTCCTTCTGGATATCATTGGCGTAGGTAAAATACTCCCGGAAAATGTTCAGGTAGGCGCGGACATTTTTCCAGTTTTTCTCGCTTCTGGCGGCCTCCAGGAGGTTGCCGAAGCTTCGGTCTGCCATCATGCGGTGCATCACCGAGAGGTTGTGCTCGATGGCCATAAAGGTCAGGGACTGCACGGCCTGCGCCGGCGTCTGCAGGGCCGGCAGCGGCATCTGTACCGGCTTTTCGGGGTGTCCGGACAGATCGACGTCGACGCCATTTGCCCGCATCCAGGTCTCAAAATCCTGCAGCTTGGAATAAACAAACCGGTACCGCATGACTTTCTTCTCATCGACATCGAAGAATTTTCCGAGGATCGTGTTGAAGGCGTCGGCCAACGGCGTGATGTGCATGATCTCCACGCCGTCCTTTCCCCGCGAGGACTTCACCCGAAAATCCGAATAGATCAGGGCGAGGGCCTCCACCGAGAGATTCTCCGGCTCCAGATCCCAGGTAGAATGGTTGGCTGCGATATGGCCGATGTACGGCAGATTGTGGGAATCATACCACAGAGCCGTATAATAGTAGTGCATGAAGGGCACCTTTTCATTGGGCTTGCAGCCGAATTTGCCCAGATCATGGCCGGCCGCGGCGCCAGACAGGAGTGCCAGGTCAATGGGGGCCTCCGCCAGGAAAAGACCTCTTCCGATGGTCATCGCCACATAGTGGACGCCTGCGATATGCTCCAGGGTCTTGAACTTTGTGACTTCGGCGGAGAGACGCATCATCTCATAGACAAACTCTTCCCGCCAGAACCGGAGAAATCTCCGGTATTCCGCAGCCGTATCGGATTTCTGTATCTCCATGTCGTCCAGGAACGCGAAATCCTTCATCGGGTCAAAGGCCAGGTGCTGCCGCTCCAGGTC
>DMCD01000176.1 GCA_003445895.1 Lachnoclostridium sp.
ATATTCTTTCCTCCGGCGCCGGCAGTGCAAGTTCTGCCGCGCATCTGTCGTTCGAACATCCGTTCTGTTTTATAATAATATGGCTTTTCCGGATTGTCAAGCACGAGTTTACTCCCGCGCAGACGAAAAATGTCTCTTATCTGCCGAAGGAGTAGTATACCCGGTTATTGTTAAGACCGCCGCGGTACTGGGCCAGTTCGCTGACCGTCACCAGCTGGTAGCCTCTCGCCGTAAGCTCCGGAATCAGCTGGCAGGCCGCATCCGCGCTGGCGGTATAAAGCTCATGCATCAGAATCACATCGCCGTCCTTCACGGAGCTTAATACCTTCTGCACGGAAGTGGCTGCATTGCGGTGCTTCCAGTCCAGGGTATCCAGGTTCCAGAGAATGATGGGCTGGCTGATATTTGCAAGCACGGTGCTGTTCTTTCCGCCTCCGGGAAGACGTACCGTCCGGGGTCTTATGCCGGTCACATTCTGCACCGCCTGATTGCACTTTTCAATCTGGGCTGCGATCTCCCCGGCGCCGATTTTTGTCAGGATCTTATGGTTCATGGTGTGATTGCCCACCTCATGCCCCTCATTCACCATGCGGCGCATCTCCGAAGCATAGGTATTCACCCGATCTCCTACGACGTAAAAGGTGACTTTTGCGTTATACTGGGCAGCGCAGTCCATGATCCGGTTGCCGACCTTGGCATAGGGTCCGTCGTCGAAGGTGAGCGCCACCATGGGCCGGTTCGGGTCCAGCTGTCGCATTCCCTGGGTCGTAAGGGCTGCCTGCTGCGCCTGAAGCGCTGCCTGCTGGGCCGCCAGGGCTTCCGCCTGGGCCTGCTGCCATGCCGCCATTGCCGCGGCATCCGCCTGCTGTTCTGGCGGAGTCTGCGCACCTGCCGCGCCCGGTCCTGCCACATCCACCACCGGCGAGCCCGGTGCCTGCACCTGCTGCACGCCTTCTGCCTGCGGCACCTGCTGCCCCTGTGCTTCCATTGCAATGATCTCATCTGCCGGTCCCGCAGCTGCCGTCATCGCCACGCTCAGTGCGAGCAGAATACCTGCTGCCAGACCTCTTATTCCCTGTTTTTTCATTCTATGTACCTCCCAAAGCCGGGCTCTGCCCTCTCTTACCGCAGAACTGCCCGGGGGCAGTATCCGCCACATGGAAGTATAGCATGAAACCGCCGGAAATACTAATCCTAAAAGGAGTCAATTTCGTGACGATTCACGAAAGTATTTCCGAATTATGCAAACGATTCGTTAAGATTTCCTGTTTCACACCGCCGGCAATCATGGTATGATGTATAAACAAAACTATCTTTCCTATATCAGCATTACCACATCTCAACCGTCAACCGGCATAACAGATAAGGAGAACTGCATGGGAGGCTTTTTCGGCATTGCATCCAAGAAAAACTGTACGAATGACCTGTTCTTCGGAACGGACTATCATTCTCATCTCGGAACCCGCCGCGGCGGCATGGCCGTCCACGGGGAAAATGGTTTCCACAGAGCGATTCACAACATAGAGAATTCCCCCTTCCGCACAAAATTTGACAGAGACCTGGATGAACTCGAGGGCAACATCGGCATCGGCTGTATCTCCGACATGGAACCCCAGCCGCTGTTAATCCGCTCTCATCTGGGTAGTTACGCCATCGCCACCGTCGGCAAGATCAACAACAAAGATGAGCTGATCGCGGAAGCCAGCGAAAAGCACCATCTCCAGTTCATGGAGATGAGCGGCGGCGAGATCAATGCCACCGAGCTTACGGCTTCCATCATCAACCAGTGCGACACCATCGTGGATGGTCTCCTGTACGCACAGGAAAAGATTCAGGGGTCCATGACCATCCTCCTGCTGACAGATACGGGCATCTATGTATCCCGCGACCGTTTCGGACGGACTCCCGCCGTGATAGGCAAAAACGAGACCGGCTACTGTGTCTCCTTTGAGAACTTCGCCTACTTCAATCTGGGATACCACGACTGCTATGAACTGGGTCCCGGCGAGATCGTTTTTATCACACCGGAGGGCATCGAAAAGAAGAGCCCGGCAAGAAAGGATATGCGTATCTGCTCCTTCCTCTGGGTCTACTACGGCTATCCCACGGCCAGCTATGAGGGCGTGAATGTCGAGGAGATGCGCTATAAGTGCGGTACCATGCTGGCAAAGCGGGACAATGTCACGGCCGATTCCGTCGCCGGCGTTCCCGACTCCGGCATCGCCCACGCCGTCGGCTATGCGAATGCATCCGGCATTCCCTTTGCCAGACCCTTCATCAAGTACACCCCCACCTGGCCCCGGTCCTTCATGCCGACCAGGCAGAGCCAGCGCGAGCTGATCGCCCACATGAAGCTGATATCCGTCGAGGCACTGATCCGCGGGAAGAAACTCCTGATGATTGATGACTCCATCGTCCGCGGAACGCAGCTGCGCAATACCACCGAGTATCTCTACAATGTCGGTGCCAAGGAAGTCCACATCCGTCCCGGATGTCCGCCGCTTCTCTTCGGCTGCAAGTTCATCAACTTCTCCCGTTCCAGCTCCGACTATGACATGATCACCCGCCGGATTATCCGGGAGCGTGAGGGAGACGAGGTTTCCCAGGAGCTGCTGCAGGATTACGCCAATCCCGACAGCACCAACTACAAGGAGATGGTTGAGGAGATCCGGAAGAGACTGAACTTCACCACCCTGCAGTTCCAGCGTCTGGATGACCTGGAGGAGGCCATCGGCATCGGTCCCTGCAAGCTCTGCACCTACTGCTGGAGCGGCAGAGAATA
>DMCD01000171.1:0-178 GCA_003445895.1 Lachnoclostridium sp.
TTTCAACAATTATTGTCTGACGAAGAGACCTTCAAATTATGATTCTTTGACGCATCTGAGGCTGTCGCAAAGCACCTCCATGCATCTTGTGACAGCCTCTTTTTCGTAAGGATTAATACGCTCTTTACGCCGATGCTTACTTCTTCACTTCCCCCGACTGCTTCCGCAGCGTTCCGAT
>DMCD01000171.1:278-3100 GCA_003445895.1 Lachnoclostridium sp.
TATCCTCCGCCACGGCTCTCGCGATGGATTCCGCGCTTTCCAGAGAGGAAGTTCCCCGGTATTCACTCTCCCGGAGCACCATGCCGAACTCGGCGATGGAGATAGCCAGTGCCGTATTGTCCCCCGGAAGATCCCGGAAGTCGTTTTTCTTCACCGGTTTTTCGATGAGCCTGCTCGCAGCATCTGTCATGGCGCTGTTGATATCCTTGTAACGGATGGCCACCGTGCAGACGTCGTCTGTATTGTCCCCGGCGGCATTCTTCGTATACCTGAGGTCTGCCGTGTCGGTCTGCCCTTCGGCGCCCGCCGGAACGAGCTCATAGAGGGCTGTGACGGTCTTTCCGGCCCCCACTTCACCGGCGTCCACTTTATCGTTGTTGAAGTCTTCTGCCTGGAGAATCCGGCTCTCATATCCGATGAGGCGGTATTCCTGCACCAGGTTCGGGTTAAACTCCACCTGGATCTTCACATCATCCGCCATGGGAATCAGCGTGCTGGCACTCTCCTGCACCAGAGCCTTCCTGGCGTCGGCCATGTCGCCGATATAGTGATAGTTGCCGTTGCCGTTCTCAGCCATGACCTCCATCTTATTGTCCTTCAGGTTCTCGGAACCGTAGCCGAGGATGGTGAGGTAAACACCCTTCTTACGACCGTCTTCCACGATCTCCTTCAGTTCTCCTTCGCTGGTCTTTCCGATGTTGAAGTCCCCGTCCGTGGCGATCAGAACCCGGTTTACGCCCTGTTCGATGAGATTCTTCTCTGCCATCTCATAGGCATTGTTCAGTCCGAGAGCTCCCCAGGTTCCTCCGCCGGCACAGAACAGGGTTTCTGCCAGACCTTCATAGATTTTATCCTTGTCTTTGCAGCTTACGCCATCCAGCACCACGCCGTCGCCGGAGGCATAATAGATGAGGGATACCGTATCCTTCTCATCGAACTCCTCCAGCATATCCGCATAGGCGCTCAGCGCCAGCGGCAGCTTGTTGATGATCATCATGGACCCGGATACATCGGTCACCAGCACGAAGTTGGTGTCCGGCTTCTCATTAACCTCATCCGCCCGGATTCCGATCCGCAGAAGCTCATGGTCTCTGTTCCAGGGGCAGATGGTGTACTCTGTGGAAACGATAAAGGGTTCGTCCTTCACCCGGTCTGCGCTGTAGTCAAAGTTGAAGTAATTCATCATTTCTTCAATCTTGACCTCATCCTTATTTATCTCATACCCGTCCAGGATATCGTATTTCACCTTGGTGTATCCCGCCGTATCCACGTCAATGGAGAAGGTGGACAGGGGAGATGCCGTGACGGATTTGAAGGGATTCTCCCGGATCTCGCTGTATTCCGCCGTATTGAAGCTTCCCTGCTCCGGAGATTCGATGGGCTCCGGCATATCCGCATCTTCTTCCAGGGCACCGTCCTCTTCGGCGGCCTCCGCCGCCGGTGCTGCCATGAAATTGTTCAGTGCCATTCCTGTCTTTGCCATCGCGCCGCCTGATACAGCGGCGTAGGCTATCCCGTCCTCCTGCGCGTAGGGCGTCTCCGGCATAAGTTCGGGATGTTCCTTCAGGAATTTGCCGATGACCGGCTCCATCTCTTTCCAGAGCTTCGCCGCCAGGTTGTCGGCATAGAGGGCCCTTGCCAGAAGGTAGGCATCCATCTCTTCCTTCGGAAAGATATCCTTTCCGGCGATCTCCCGGATAACAATCTCTTCATAGTCCCAGACATCGGCATGTTCCAGATTCTCCCAGGCCTTCTTCAGCACAGCCTCCTTGAAGCGTTCATTCATGGAGTCGAGCACCTCCTGCTCCTCCTGTGCCGTGAGATTGGAAGACCATCCGCTGCGGCCCCGCTGCTTGGCCTTTTCATTCAGATGATAGATCATACCGGCAGAATTGTCGTGATCCGCAAAAGCCTGCTTCAGAGCTTCCGTACTCTCCTGTTCCGCCGGTTTTTCCGGCTCTGGCGCATCGGTCTCTTCAGCTGCCGTCTCTGTTTCCTCTTCGGCAGCTGAAGTTTCTTCACTGCTCCCGGAAACGGATGCTGTCCCGGCATCCGGTGCAATCTGTGCAGGCTGCGTCTGCTGTCCGCATCCTGCCATCATGCCAACAGCGAGTACCGCCGCAAGAACAAGACTACTTTTTCTCATCGTCACTCCTCCTCTCTTTTACAGAAAGAGCGGACCTTCCGAACTAAACTGTCCCGAGGTCCGCTCTTCTGAAGTCTCTTCCTTTACCGCAGGAACAATCTCTGCACCAATACAGACAGAAAAACTGCATCCCGGGTCACATCTTTTAAATTATCCGACCGTTATCCGAACAATGCGCCAAGAAGTCCGTAGGAAATGATGGACATAATCACGGTCGCGATAGCCACGCCCAGAAGAATGGCCAGAAAGGCCTTTTTCTTGTCCATGTGCAGCAGGGCCGCCACCCCGGAGCCCGTCCATGCGCCGGTGCCCGGAAGAGGAATGCCCACAAAGAGGACCAGTCCCCAGAATTCATACTTCTCGATCTGTTCTCTGCGGTTCAGAATATGCCGTTCCAGCCACAGGGCAAAGGGACGGAACAGCTTCCTGCCTTTCATCCATTCAAGGACGGAAGAAAACAGGAACAGGATAAAGGGAATGGGGATCAGATTCCCGATGATGCAGATGGGAACCGCCCGCAGTATCGGCACATTCAGAAAGGCCGGCGAGGCGGCGAGAAGCCCGCCTCTGAGCTCCAGAATCGGAATCATGGAGATAATAAAAACGATAGCCTCGCCGGAAAGCTTTCCGGCGAGGTTTGCTGTAAACCAAGTAACCAGTGACTGCATAGATAACT
>DMCD01000285.1 GCA_003445895.1 Lachnoclostridium sp.
GGCTCTCTGATTATCGTTACCCTGATGGGACAGTCCCTGTTGCACCTGGCACTCGGCGGTGTCATCCTGGCCGTAGTTATGTTTGTTGACGGCAACATCATCAATCCGAGACTCTTAAGCGCCAATGTGGAAGTTCATCCCGTGCTGGTGATTGTGGCACTCCTTGCCGGCGGCCAGATCGGGGGCGTTGTCGGTATGCTGGTCAGCGTTCCCTGCGCGGCATTCCTGAAGCTGCAGTTTGACAAATACGTGGAAAAGAAGAGGAGAGAACAGGAGAAGGCTGACATTTGACAGTGTACTTCTGCAGAAGTATAATCTATATATAACTCTGCAGAAGTATAGGAGGAAGAATGGACAGCAAAGTTTTATACCACGGATCCTCTGAGATAATCAGAATTCCGCTCCTTTCAAAAGGGAAACTGACCAATGATTACGGGCAGGGGTTTTACTGTACCGAAACCCGTTTGCTTGCCGCGGAATGGGCGTGTACGGAAGGTCAGGACGGATATGTGAACCAGTACGACTTGAATATGGAGGGGCTTCATATCCTGAATCTGGGAGAGAAGGATTATACGGTTCTTCACTGGCTGGCGCTGCTGGTGGAATACAGAAAACTTCGGCTGTCGTCACCTGTGATGAAGCAGGGGGCAGCCTGGCTTATCAGGAATTTCCATACGGATCTGACGCCATTTGACATTGTGATCGGATACCGGGCGGATGATTCCTATTTTTCATTTGTGAGAGCATTCCTCGCCAATACCATTTCCTTAGAGCAGCTGTCGCGGGCCATAAAGCTGGGAAAGCTGGGGGAACAGGTTGTCCTCAAGAGTGACCGGGCGTTTGATGCTATTCGGTTTGTCACCTGTGAAAGAGCAGAGAATGCCGTATATTATGTCAGACGAAAGGCGAGAGATGACAGTGCGAGAAAGCAGTATCTGGACATACTGGAGGAAAATGCTGCAGAAGGGCTGTATCTCAGAGACCTTATACGGGAGGGGGTGGCACCGGACGATGTACGCTTACGATGAGATGTATCTTGACGATGCCATGGACTGCCTGGGAGAAGCGGTGGACTATGCGGCAAATGCCTGCAGCCTTCCGCCGGACGAATTTATGGAGCTTTTTATTGCCAGCGGGAAAGCGGCGGAGTTTGGAGCAGGGGTTCCCCGGGTGGTGAGCGGCCGGTCAGGGACGGAGCTGGTTATGGATATCCTGGGAGAATTCTGGGATGATTTTGAGGCTCCGAATCCATTGGAAGGGCCGGAATGTTCGCCGGAATACTGGAGCGGGTGGATTCTTGCATATTATCAATGGAAGAAAGGGGATTCTTTCGAGTCGATTCTGAAAAAGCTCCCCATGAGAGATATTCTGCAGCTCTATCCGGTACTTCATGAAGCTTCTGAGGAGAAGTTCATTGATACAGCCGACAGTATTATCCGCAGAAAAACAGTATCCACAAGACTCCAGCAGCTTCGGCGGATTGGAGGATATTCCCAGCGGCTCCTGTCAGAGAAGTCCGGGGTCAATCTGCGGACACTGCAGCAGTATGAGATAGGAGCGAAAGATATCAATAAAGCTTCGGTCACGACGATTCTGTCACTCACGAGGGTGCTGGGATGCCGGCCGGAGGATTTGCTGGAATACGGCGGAATGCAGCAGGAAAATTGATTCACTGCCACAAGGAGACACACCATGCCTGACAGAAAAAAGATACTCATGGTCGCCACCGGCGGCACCATCGCCTCCATGGATGAGGGACAGGGTCTTACGCCGAAACTGACCACGGAAGAAATTCTCTCCACCATCCCGGAGGTAAAGGATATCTGCCGTATCGAGGCGCTGCAGCTGATGAATCTGGACAGCACCAACATCGGCCCGAAGGAGTGGCAGGAGATTGCGGAGTGTATTCTGCGGGAATACGATAACTACGACGGCTTTGTCGTGACCCATGGGACAGACACCATGGCCTACACGGCGGCGGCCCTCTCCTATATGATACAGAAATCTCCGAAGCCGGTGGTCATCACCGGCTCTCAGAAGTCCATCTTTCTCCGGGATACGGACGCCCGGGTGAATCTGCTGGATTCCTTTGTCTATGCCGCAGACCCCGGTTCCTGGGGAGTTTCCATCGTCTTCAACGGGAAGGCCATTCTGGGAACCCGGGCGAGGAAAGAGCGGAGCAAGAGCTACAACGCCTTCAACAGCGTGGACTATCCCGAGGCAGCCGTCATCCGGAACGGCCGGGTGATTCGCTATCTTACCCGTCCTTCGCTGGAAGATGGCCCCGTCATCTCCACAAATATGGAGGGCCGGATCCTTCTTCTCACCCTCATTCCCGGGATGTCGGCGAAGGTACTGCAAAACTCCATGGAGGACTATGACGCGGTGATCTTACGATCCTTCGGCGTGGGCGGCCTGCCGGGAAGCGACAGGGGCGGTCTGGCCGAGGCTCTTAGGGAGTGGACGGAGCATGGAAAGCTTGTGGTGATGATGACCCAGGTTCCATATGAAGGCAGCGATATGAACGTCTACCAGGTGGGGCAGAAGATCAAGCACGAGCTGAATATGCTGGAAGGCTACGATATGACCATGGAAGCGGTGGTAACGAAGCTCATGTGGATTATGGGACAGACCAGGGATCCGGACAGGGTGCGGGAGCTTTTCTACACGCCGGTGCAGAACGACCTGGTGCAATAAAATAAGAAAAATACGGCAGCAGTTGGGGAAACTGCAGACTGTATATAAGACAGGAGAAAATCATGACACAGGAAACCATCGACCGCATCCGCCGGTTCTCGGAAGAAAGAGACTGGGGACAGTTCCACACGCCGGGCAACCTGGCAAAATCCATCTCCATCGAGGCCAATGAGCTTCTCGAGTGCTTCCAGTGGGACGAAGAACACTTTGACCTGCAGCACGTCCGGGAAGAGCTGGCAGATGTTATCGTATACTGCCGGAACATGCTGGATGAGCTGGGACTGGATGAGGACGAGATCGTAAACAGCAAGATGGATAAAAATGAAGCAAAGTATCCGGTGGAGCTGGCAAAGGGAAGAGCCGACAAATACACAGAGCTCAGAAACAGACAGAAGGAATAAAAAGACGGACAAACACCGGAAGAAGAGGGGGAAATCCGAATGAAGATCGTAGACGGTACAAACAACCTGGCAAAACTGGAAACACTGTTTTCACAGCTGGAGGAGAAGAAGCATGCCCTGGCGGACATTGTGGATGTGATGGAAGAGGACGGGACGTCCGGAAGAGCCGTTGACATGCTCATCGACAGCCTGGAATCCATCGACAGTGCCCTGGACTCCCTGCAGGATGCCATGGACGAGATGGCGTAGGTGATGGCGATGAAAGCAAACTTGCTATCAAATGAAGAATACAGAGAAGAAAGAAAAAAAGACCTGAAGTTTCATACCCCGGGCGGTCTCTTCAACTACCGCGCGGGCGCCATTATCATCCATAACGGAAAGTATCTTCTCATGCACAATTCACAGGATCCGTACTATTACAGTGTCGGCGGGCGTGTGCGCTTTGACGAGACCACCGAGGAGGCAGCAGTCCGGGAGGTTCTGGAGGAAACCGGAGTCTTGCTGGAAATTGACCGGATCCTGTTTTTTCAGGAGCAGTTTTTTGAGTCAGAAGTCACCGGGGACCACGTCCATGAGCTGGGGGTCTACTACCTGATGAAAGACAGCGATGCCCTTGCCCATGTGGAGTGCCATTCCGTGACAGGACTCGGTGCGGTGGAAGAGCTCATCTGGGTCACCCCGGAAGAACTGAAGGAAATCCGTTTTGTTCCCGAATCCGTGGGGAAAAGACTTCTTGACCTGCCGGAACAGATGGAGCACATCATAGAGATTAATAAACGGTAAACCGGGACGCGCGCGCTTTGGATACCGAAGAAAAACAGTTGACGATCGACAATGAAAATACTTGACGATTGTCAACTGTTTTTGCTATTCTTGTATTAAAGAAATTAGCTGCAGAAGAGAAAAGGTTTTCATGAGGAGAAGAGATATGTTAAAACCGGATATCATAAGAGAATGTCAGGATATGAGACATCTTTCCTGGACAAGGGTCCGCAACTCCTCGGGAACGGTGGGAACTTATCTGAAAGCCTTTGGGAAGGAAGGCGGAAAAAAGATATATTATAAACTCTCAAATTATGATTCCGTACATGGAGTGATCGGACATGAGAATGTCAATGAGATAATTGCTGACAGGCTGCTGACCATTCTTGGAATTCCGCACCTTTCCTATCAGCTGATGTTTGCGCGGATTATTCCTGAGGACAAAGAGGTCAATGCATGGATATGCGCATCAGAAGATTTCAAAGAAGCAGGGGAAACCAAACTTGCTCTGGATGATTACTATGATATGATGAAGATGTCCGGAGAGTCTCCTCTTGCGTTCTGTATTCGCAATGGTTGGACAGATTACATCAGGGAGATGCTTCTCACAGATTTTCTGCTTTGCAACAGGGACCGCCATGGCGCCAATATGGAGGTTCTGATGAAGCGTAAAGAAGGTTCTGTACGGTTGGCTCCTCTGTTTGACCATGGACTTTCGCTTCTCTACAGCTGTCATACAGAGGAAGAAGTCCGTCAGTTTGATATCATGGCAGACCGTCCGGTACAGTGTTTTGTAGGGTCCCGGTCTGCATTTGATAATCTTAAGATGACGGATATTCAGGGCTTTCCGGAAGTGCGTCCCTTAGAGGAGCGGGACAGAAGCATCCTTCTGCAGGGACTTGATGCAGCATGTCCGGAATATCTTTTGAACAGAATCTGGGAAATGATATGGAAACGGTGGAAATATTATGAAAGTATGCGCAATCAGAGATGAATACGAAAACAGGAACACCGTCCTCGGATATCTGTTTTATTACGAGCGAAGCAGAGACTTTTTTATTGAACTGAGGGATGACCTGGATGCAGGGGAGTTCCCGATTCTTCTCAGCCTGTTTGTGCAGAAGAGGACATATTCCATTGGACGGGAATGGAGCGCCCGCTGGGTACAGGCGAGAATTGTACCCAGAGACCGCCAGAATCTCGGTGCGATTCTGCGGGACAACGGACTCTCGGAATACGATCCGTACCGGCTGCTTATATTGGGCAATGGCCGCTGTTCCCAGGACGAGTGTGCCGTGTTTCCTGTAAGGGAAGCTGAGCTTCCGGAGTGGCTGCATCGGAGAAGACAGAAGAAAGCCGCCGGTGTTGCGTCGCTCTCAGGCAGACGCATGCTGGTGAGCTTCCGTGATGGTGCGGTTGCTCTTGCAGATCTTAAAATAAAGATGGAAGAAGACAGACGGTTTGCTCGTATCCTGCGGGAAGATGATATATTTTCTAAGGTGCAGCGTCTGCCCGGAGGACATGGAATCACCTGGGGAGAAGGAACAGACATTTCTTCGGAATGGCTCAGGGAGAACGGGATTCAGATACCATTAACCGGCACAGACCTTTATTCTGCGCTTCCGCAGCTTGTCACAGATACCGGAGAGGTATGTGAAAAGTATCTCTGCAGCAGGCAGTATGTGGAGCAGATGGCGAAAAAGGGCCGAATTACGGCGATCAAAAACAATACACGGGGCAGACAGTTTCTGCGGTATACCGTAGATGACGCCATGGAATAATTTTCTGCTGAACCCTGACCGTAGTTAGATATAAAATATAATTATAAACGCTATTCGGAATTCATAAAAACAGGGCTGCG
>DMCD01000115.1 GCA_003445895.1 Lachnoclostridium sp.
ACCGCCGTAAAAACGGCAGAATGGAGTGACTATGAGATACAGAGAATTCGGAAACACGGGACTGACCGTTTCGGAGATGTGCCTCGGCACCTGGGGCATCGGCGGATACGGCTGGGATTTTAACCCGGATGAGACCAAGCTCGCCGCCATTCAGGCTGCTATTGAGGAGGGCATCAATTTCTTTGACACTGCACCGGCCTACAATGCGGGCGCCGCGGAACGGCTCCTGGGCGAAGCCGTCAAAAAGAGCGGCAGAAGAAATGAACTTATCCTGGCCACCAAGTGCGGCACCGACTTAATCAACGGACAGTACGTCCGTGATGCGTCCCGCGCCAAGATCATGGACCAGATCGACAAGTCTCTGGCGAATCTGCAGACCGATTACATCGACATTTACCTGCTCCACTGGCCGTCTGAAAACGTGCCTGAAGAGGAGGCCATCGAGGCCATGGCGGATATCCGGAAGTCCGGCAAGGTCCGCTTTATCGGCGTTTCCAACCACTCCATCGAGCAGCGGAAGGCTGCGGAGACGGTGGCCCGGATCGACTGCGTCCAGATGCAGTATTCCATGCTGGTGCAGGAGAATACGGAGGCGCTGAAGGCAGCCCACGAGGACGGACTCGGCACCATGCTCTACGGCCCCTTAGGCGGCGGGATTCTCACCGGACGCTACAGAGAGCTTAAGGAATACGACGAGATGGACAACCGCAACCGGTTCTACAAGTATTTCAAGGAGCCCGGCTTCTCCAAGGCCATGAAGCTTCTGGAAACCCTGGACAAGGTTGCCGCAGAGCGCCATGTACCTCTGTCAGAGATCGCCATCAACTGGGCGGCCCAGAAGGAGTTCGCCTCCAGCGTTCTGGTGGGAACCCAGAAGGCGGAGAGAGTCTATGAAAACTGCCGTGCCTTCGACTGGATGCTTTCCGATGAGGAAATCGCTCTCCTGGACAAGGCCGCTGCGGAGCTGTAATTCCGGACATCTATAAAAAAACGTAACTATTCAGCACCCCAGACTCGGGTTGCTTCGCAACCCTCGTTGTCGGTGTCCAGAGGGGCTTCGCCCCTTGGCCACCCGGAAATCACGTGCAAAATCTGCCCGATAAGCAAGCTTCTCGTTCAGATTATGCGCATGATTTCCGGGGTGCTGAATAGTTACAAAAAACGAATTTGGGACTGATTTGAATGAAACGACATGAAATTGACATGCTGAACGGCTCGCTGGGAGATAAAATCCTGATGGTGGCCCTTCCTCTGGCCGCCACGGGAATTCTCCAGCAGCTGTTCAATGCCGCGGATATCGCCGTGGTGGGGCGCTTTGCCGGCACCACCGCCATGGCGGCCGTCGGCAGCAACAGCCCGGTGATAGGCCTCCTGGTCAATCTGTTCACCGGCATTTCTCTGGGCACCAACGTGGTGATCGCAAGACGCATCGGCGCGGGGGATAAGAAAGGCATCCACGATGCCGTGCACACCTCCATCCTGCTGGCCGTTCTGGGCGGTCTCCTTCTCATGCTCCTGGGGCAGCTGATCGTCTACCCTCTCCTGGGCCTTCTCTCGGTCCCGGCGGAGGTTCTTCCCGGTGCGGTGCTCTACCTGCGCATTTACCTCATCGGACTGCCGGTCATCTTCCTCTATAACTTTGAATCGGCGATTCTCCGGAGCCGGGGCAACACCAGCACGCCGCTTGTCTGCCTCACCATCTCCGGCATCCTGAATGTCTTCCTGAACCTGTTTTTCGTCCTGGTTATGAAGATGACCGTGGAGGGCGTGGCTCTCGCCACCGTTCTCTCCAACCTGGTCAGCTCCGGCCTCCTGTTTCTCTATCTTCTCCGGGATACCGGAGACCTCCATGTGGAGCTCAAGGACCTTAAGATCAGCCGGGATGTCCTGTCGGACATCGCCCGCATCGGCCTTCCGGCAGGTCTGCAGGGCATGATCTTCTCCATCTCGAACCTCTGCGTCCAGTCGGCCATCAATTCCCTGGGCGCCGCGGTAATGGCTGGATCTGCCGCCGCATTCAATGTTGAAATCATCGCCTATTATGTGGTAAACTCGTTCAGCCAGGCAGCCACCACCTTCATCGGGCAGAATTACGGCGCAAGAAAGCCGGAGCGGTGCCTCAGGGTTGTCCGGCTGTGCCTTCTGCAGGGCAATATTTTCGCCGTGGCCATGGCGGTTGTTATCCTGCTGACCGGCAATTACGTGCTGGGCTTCTTCAATGAGGACCCGGCCGTCATAAACGCCGGCCTCATCCGCATCCACTACATCCTGCTCTTTGAGCCGGCGGATGTGTTCATGGAGGTCCTTTCCGGCGTCATGCGCGGCTTCGGCAATTCCCTGCCGCCGGCGATCCTGACGCTCATCTGCGTCTGCGGAAGCCGTATTCTCTGGGTCAACACCGTATTCCGGATGCACCCGGACTTCCCGACGCTCATGACCATTTACCCCTTAAGCTGGATTGCGACGTCCATCGCCCTGATCTTCGCCTATTTCCACATGAAGAACCACGCTCTGGCGTCCTTCTTCGGAAAATCCGGGCGGGATGCCGAAAAGCACGACATCGATTAATTTTCAGTTTTACCAGTTTTACCCTGTTCCACACGTACCACAGGAGAGTTTCATGCCCACCAAGAATTCCAAAACCCAGAGTATTACCTACGGAGCCATGATCATTGCCATCTTCGGCATGCTGCTCCTGTTAAACCGGCAGACCGGAAGCTTCTTTGAGGAAGTGTTCCTCTACATTTTCCCCATTCCCATGGTGGCCTATTCCGCCATCTACGGCTGGAAGAGAAGCATCCCCGTCTTTATCGGCATGTGCCTGATTTCCTTCCTCTGCGGTACCTTTACCAGTATTTTCTATGCCATCAGCCAGGCCTTCATCGGCCTGGCCTTCGGCACTTCCTTAAACCACCGGCGCGACATGACCCGCACCCTTCTGATGGTGATGGTTCTTTCCGCCCTGGCCAATGTGCTCAGCACCATCGTCCTGGCCTCCCTCTTCGGCTACAATATCACCGCTGAGGTGGCAGCTATGAAGGAGGGCATGCATGAGAGCATGGTCCACGCCATGGAGCTCACCGGCGGCTCCAATCCCCAGAGTCAGCAGACTATGGAAGCCATGGAATCCATCATGACTCCCGCGTTCTTAAAGCGGATGCTGGTGATCTCCATGATTTTCTTCGGCGCCCTGCAGGGCTTTATCGTCTATCAGCTGAGTCTGATTATACTGAAACGGCTCCGGTTCCCCGTAGAGAGCCCGAAGCCGCTGGTTCAGTATTTTCCGCCGAAGTGGG
>DMCD01000231.1:0-1601 GCA_003445895.1 Lachnoclostridium sp.
CTGCTGCATTGCGGGTGATATCCGGAGCGTCTCCTTCGGCCTCCTTTGGCCTGAGACTCCGGAAATAGTCGATGTCTTCTCGGCTCATGGTTTTGTGCCCCCGGGGAGAGGGCTTAATCAGCGTGTACAGGTAGGAGATGCGTTCCGGGGAGGATGCGCGGGAGAGAATCTGCGGGTCCGGTTCCCGGATGACAAAGCGGCTTTCGACCGGCAGCGGCTCTGCGCAGCCGGTGGTGGCGGGCGTTGTGCGCCGGGCGCTTTCCTGCCGGATTTCTTCCAGGGTTTCCTGGGAGATGATGGCGGGATAGTAGTCTGTTCCTGCATAGACCGGGTTTTGCAGCATCTTTCTGGCTGTCCCGTAGGAGACTTCGAGGCCCGCCCGCTCCGCGGCCTCCCGGATGGAGATTCCGCCCAGGTAGAGGCGGACAAATTCTGTGAATCGGGCGGCCTGTTCTTCATGGATAACGGCATGGCCGCCTTCGATGCAGTAGCCGAAGGGAATGTGTGCCATATTACCTCCTTTCGCGCACCAGGGGTTCCCGGAAGGTGAAGCCGCATTTCATATGAAATACCGCTTCTTTTTCGGCCGTTACCGCGGCGCAGTCCACATTGCCGGCAAAGAGGGCGGCGATATCCGCGTCATCGGGCGAAAAGGCGAAGCGGGCAGCATCATTTTTCAGACGGACGATGCTGTCCAGGCCGGTTTCACTGTTCCAGATCCGGGTGATTTCTTCTTTGAGCTCTGCCTCCTCCCGGGAAAGCTCCAGCAGCTTCTGCCAGTACCGGGCAGGGTCTCCCAGACCGCGGCTTAAGTTCTGACTGATTTCTTCGCGGACGGCCGCATTGTCCAGTATCTTCTGGCGGTACAGGCGGGTGGCGGGCAGATCCCCGACCATGATGTTCGCCTGCATGTCCTCCAGATAGTCGTCGAAGAGAAGGACGGAGGCGTAGTGGAGCTTGTTTAAGAGGGTGCAGAAAGCATGCTCCAGGTCCTGCTCGGAAACCCGCTTCATGGGACAGGCGCTGCGGTCTTCGAGGTGGGCCATGCAGGACCAGTGCCAGCGGGTGCCGGAGGCCGTGTACTGGGCAACCCGGCGCATCTTCGCGCCGCAGATGCCGCAGACGAATTTCCCTGAAAAATGGTTCCGCCGGCTGTGGGGATTGTCCCTTTTTCTTCTGTCCTCCATGGGAATGTTGCCCTTTTCCCGGCCCCGCTGTCTATGGGCGTGCCCGGCCAGTTCGAATGTCTTCTTATCTATAATAGGTTCGTGGTGATCGTCCATGTAGTACTGGGCCTTTTCCCCGTAGTTGCGCAGACAGCGGTATTCGCGGTCGTGCCAGGTTTTCTGCATGAGCACGTCGCCGGTGTAGGTGATGTTGGTGATGATGCCGCGGATCATGGCGGCGGACCATCGGCCCGGTTCACCGCTTCTGGTGCGGGTGCCGGTGGGAATCTGCCGTTCGTTGAGAGCTTTTGCGATGGAAGGCGTTCCCTCCCCGGCAAGGACCCGGGAAAAGATCTCGCGCACAACGGCGGCCTCCTCCGGAACAATCTCGAAGGTGCCGTCATGTAGTTCATAGCCGTAGGGGGCTTTGGAGTA
>DMCD01000231.1:1748-2758 GCA_003445895.1 Lachnoclostridium sp.
AAGAGGGTGAGCAGAAGCTCGGATTCCATGGTGCCGGTGCGGATGTTTTCTTTTTCAAAGACGATCCGGACCCCGAGGGAGGTAAGCTTGCGGACAAGCTGCAGACAGTCTGTCGTATTTCTGGAGAAGCGGCTGATGGATTTGGTGAGAATCAGGTCGATTTTTCCGGCCCGGCAGTCTTCCATCAGCCGGTTCAGCTCGGGCCTTTTTTCAGTCTTTGTGCCGGTGACGCCGACCTCCCAGTAGATCCCGGCCATCTGCCACTCCGGATTATTCCGGATATATCGCTCGTAATGGTCTTTCTGGTTCTCAATGGAGGTTTCCTGGGAATCCTGGTCTGTGGACACCCGGCAGTAGGCGGCGACCCGAAGCTTCGGTGCTTCCTTCGGTGCGGCCCGTATGGTGTGGGTCTCACGCCGGTGCCGGTGGGGACTTGTGTCCGCCGGAGACGAAAGGGTCTTCGGCGTGGCAACCGTTCTCCGGTAATCGATCTGATTAACAATAATATTTTTCACGTTATCACCCCTTTCGTGATTATAATGTATAATCATTATACACATGTTTTGCGGTTATAAACGGGTTGGAAGAAAACTGTAAATATTTTTCAGAAAATAGTTATTTTGCTGTGACGGATCCGGGAAGGCCGCTGTCTATATAGGTGTAAAGGCAATAACAAACACCTGACAAATACAAATTCATATAGAACACACCTCCTTTTTTCCCGGCAGTGCTATGCTGCCGGGAAATTCCTGTTTATTCAGAAAATAAAAAAAATAATTTATATTATCAGTGACTTTTGCATAAAATCCCTGTCCTTAGAGATGTAAGGGCGAAACGAAAAAGAAATAAAAATTCAGATAAAGAATAGGAAAGTACAGGAGGTACAACATGAGAAAGAATAACCTTGGAAAGCTTCACCAGACGGCAGCTATCATCACCGCCATGGCAATGGCGATTTCTTCCCCGATGACCATCCTGGCAGACACCGTAGAGAACGAGACCAAGACCGA
>DMCD01000278.1 GCA_003445895.1 Lachnoclostridium sp.
GGAGTACACCGAAGAAACAGCGGGGCTGGAAGAAGATGAACGGCCACTACCACAGGAGCACCCGGGGCGGCGGCGAGTGGGAATTCTTCGATCTGCCGGAGCAGTGGACCATCCGCTATGACAGCCTGACCTTCAACCTGAAGCCCTTCAGCTTCAAGCACACCGGACTGTTCCCGGAGCAGGCCGCCAACTGGGACTGGTTCTCCGACCGGATTAAGAAGGCCGGCCGGCCCATCTCCGTGCTGAACCTGTTCGCCTACACCGGCGGCGCGACCCTTGCGGCAGCTGCGGCCGGCGCCAGCGTCTGCCATGTGGATGCGGCGAAGGGTATGGTTGCCTGGGCAAAGGAGAATGCAAAATCCAGCGGCCTGGAGGAAGCCCCCATCCGCTGGATTGTAGATGACTGTCAGAAATTCGTCGAGCGGGAAATCCGCCGCGGCCATCACTACGACGGCATCATCATGGACCCGCCGTCCTACGGCCGCGGTCCGAAGGGAGAAATCTGGAAAATTGAAGAAAGCATTTACCCCTTCATCCGCCTGACCGCGCAGCTGCTTTCCGCCAAGCCGCTGTTCTTCCTGATTAATTCCTATACAACCGGCCTTGCGCCCTCCGTCCTCTCCTACATGATATCGACGGAGATTATTCCTGCCCACGGCGGCCATGTGGAGGCCGGTGAGCTGGGACTGCCGGTCACCGAGTCCGGTCTCGTCCTTCCCTGCGGCGCCAGCGGCCGCTGGGAGTCTGACTGAGTGCTCCGGACTGACTGACCGTTCTGAACGATTACTTAGCTGCTGATTTTTTCTTTGCTGATTCTTTCCCCTCCGCAGCCGGTGCTGCCCCGGGAACCTTACGGCCCCTGAGGACCACGATGGACCGCTCCGGAACGGTGAGCGTCTTCTGGTCTTCCAGGGGCTTTTCTGCGCCCTCCGGGAAGAGTCCCTTCATCCGCTCCAGGGAAGAATCGATGGCCGCGGACCACTGGTATCCCTCCGGCAGCTTCGGCAGGCCGAATTCATGGGGATTCCAGTGCATGTTGCAGGCCACGTAGAACCAGTCGTCCTTCGTGCCGTCCGGAAGTTCCGCGTACTCGCCGCAGTAGAGGATGCCCAGCTGTCTGCAGGACACATCCGGGTCCGCATACCAGGCGCTCTTTCCGTGATAGGATACGTCCGGGTGGCCGCAGGCGATGTAGTCCACGCACCGGGGCTCCCTCGGCAGCCGGAACATGGGGTGGGCCTTCCGGAAGGCGATGATGGCAGCGATATAATCATGCAGCCACCGGTTTTTCCGCATCAGGCTCCAGTCCAGCCAGGCCGTCTCATTGTCCTGGCACCAGGCATTGTTGTTGCCCGCCTGGGAATTGCCGAACTCATCCCCCGCCAGGAGCAGGGGCGTGCCCTGGCTTAAGAACAGCAGAAGCACCGCATTCCGCAGCTGCTTCTCCCGAGTCCGCAGGATGGCCCGCTTCTTCGTCGGTCCCTCCTCCCCGCAGTTCCAGGTGTAATTCTCATTGCTGCCGTCCCGGTTATTCTCGCCGTTCTCTTCATTGTGCTTCTGCTCATAGGACACCATGTCCATCAGGGTGAAGCCGTTGGTATTGGCCATGAAGTTGATGGTCCCGCAGGCCGCCGGATTGTGCCGGCTGCGGAACTGCAGCGCTCCCATGGAGCCCTCATCGCCCCGGAGCACCCTGCGCATGTCTGCAAGGAACCCCTCATTGTACTCCGCCAGCCGCTTCTTCGGCGCCTGCTTCTCCGCAGGGCTTCCGGCCGGAATCACCGGCAGGTCCGCGTCCGCCCAGCTGACGGCAAACAGCTTGATGTCCGCCAGCGCCGGGTCCTGGGCAAGCACCCTTCCAGACACGGGGCCGGAAAGACGGATTCCGTCCACATGGTAGGTATAGACCCAGTAGCGGGCCGTCTCCAGAATCAGCTGCTCCGGCGTGCCCGCCCCAAAGAACAGCTCGATGTAGAGCTCCAGGCCGTTCCTGTGCAGGGCCCGCACCAGCTCCCGGAACTCCCGGTCCGCATCCCGCCCCTCGCCGGCATAAGCCGCCTTCGGCGCAAAGTAGCAGGCCTTCGGGGTGTAGCCCCAGTAATTGATCTTATCCGGGCCCTTCGGCACCGGATATCTGGCGCCCTCCGGGGCCTCGGTTCTCATCACTTCTTCAAACTCGTAGGCGGGCATCAGCTCCACCGCCGTCATGCCCAGCTTCTTTATATAAGGAATCTTCTCCCGGATGGCCCGGAAGGTTCCCTTATTCTCCGGCCTTGTGCTCCCCATCATGCTGAATCCCCGGACGTGAATCCGGTAAATCAGCGCATCCTCGAGGGAAAGCCCCGGTCCCTTATCCGGCGTATGGCCCCCGTGCTTTGCAGGGAAATGGCACCGCAGTGCTCCGTCCGCCGCCGTTCCCCAGACGCCCCGTCCGGTCATGCTGCAGCCATAGGGGTCGGTAATCTCTGTGCCGTCCGCCGACAGCATGTATTCCCAGTCCTGAAAACCGCTTCCCAGAAGGTCCATGGTCCAGAGTCCGCCGATTTTTCCCTCCTTCGGGAAATCAATCTTTACTGCGGTCTCTTCCCCTTTTCTGTACAGAAGGAGACTCAGCTCCTCCGCCTTCACCGCGGTGCATATATGAACGCCTCCCCTGATCAGGGTAACGCCCGGAGTGAAATTTCTGTCAGCCGCGCATCTTGCGGTAAACGCTGATTTCTGCATTCCGCTCACTCCTTTCCGATATTCTGCCCCTTATTCGATCAAAAGCTCCACCGGGCAGTGGTCGGAGCCCGTAATATCCGTGTGAATCGACGCTCCCTTGAGACGCCCCTCCAGCTCCTTCGATACGCAGAAATAGTCGATGCGCCATCCCGCATTCTTCTCTCTGGCCTTAAACCGGTAGGACCACCAGGAGTACACCCCTTCCAGATCCGGATAGAAATACCGGAAGGTGTCGATAAAACCGCTGTCCAGAAGCTCGGTAAACTTTTCCCGCTCCTCATCGGTGAATCCGGCATTCCTCCGGTTTGTTTTCGGATTCTTCAGGTCGATCTCTTTATGGGCCACATTCAGGTCGCCGCAGAAAATCACCGGCTTCTTTTCCGCAAGGCCCAGAAGATAGGCACGGAACGCATCCTCCCAGGTCATCCGGT
>DMCD01000180.1 GCA_003445895.1 Lachnoclostridium sp.
AGTTCGCAGGAAGTCATCGACGATGTTCTGAAGTGCAACCAGGCGATTAAGGATGTCTGCGGCGTGGAGCCCACTGTCTTCCGCCTGCCCGGCGGCATCATGACAGACGCCGTCCGGAATTCCGTGAAGATGCCGATCATCTCCTGGAGCATCGATACCCTGGACTGGAAAACAAGAGAGGCGGCAGCCACCATCAATGCCGTGCTCGGCGAGGACGTCCACGTGCAGGACGGCGATATCATCCTGATGCATGAGCTTTATGTCTCCACGGGAGAAGCCAGCAAGGTCATCATCCAGACCCTGACCAACCTCGGCTTCCAGCTGGTTACGGTATCGGAGCTGATCCAGTACCGGTCCGGCGGACTGATCGAGCCCGGCAAACAGTACGGCCACTTCTATCTCTCCGACCTGCCCCCGGAGATGCTGCAGGCCCCGGCCGAAGGCGAATCGGCGGAGAGTACGCCCGAGGAAACCTTCCCCACCGACGGTGCCGTGCCGGAAAGCACAGAAGAAAGCTCTGCGGAATCCCTTCCGGCAGAGTCCACCGCTTCCCTGTAAAAGCATTGCATATACTGCTTTATAAAAAAGCTTCCGGTTATCCCGGAAGCTTTTTTTCGAGTGCCTTCTGTTCGTTTTTGATTTCCCAGTGTATCAGGAATGTCAGAAGTCCGCGGAGCAGAATAATGGCGCCGAGAATTCCCAGCTCGGACCACTCCCGCACAACCACGGTTCTGAGCACCTCTCCGCCCATCTTGAATTCCAGCGCAAGGGCAATTCCTTCGGCCAGCTCCAGCCGGCATTTGCTGTCTTTGTGCAGCCACCGCCAGAAACACTTGACGGCTGTATACACCAGAACACAGACGCCGAAGAGTTCCATCAGCATGGTGCACAGCAGCACAACATCCTGCAGCACATCCTCCATCGCCACAATAATCTCTGACATACTCTCCCCTCTCTTCTCATCCTTCCTTTGCGCTTTACCAACAGGAAAAAGACTGGTAAACTGTTCCTAGGAATTATCCCGCAGCGGAGGAATCTTTATGCCGACCAAAAAGCGTGTATTTGATATTATACAGATTGGACATGATTACGACTTTCCCAGCCGGGCCTTTGACTTCTTTATCATGGGCATGGTTGTGGTCAATCTGGCCATCGCCATCCTGGAAACCTTTGACATATCCCCTGCCCTGAGATCGGTTCTTGACAGCTTCGAACGCTTTACGGTCATCTGCTTTACCATAGAGTATCTTCTGCGCATATGGACTGCGGAATACCTCTACCCCAAGGAGGACAGAGCCTCGGCCATCCGGCGCTACATGACCTCATTCAGCGGCATCATCGACCTCCTGTCCTTCCTGCCCTTCTACCTGCCCATCTTTTTTCCGGCAGGCGTTGTGGCATTCCGGATGCTGCGGGTCATCCGCATCTTCCGGCTATTCCGGGTCAACTCCTACTACGATGCCCTCAACGTCATCGGCGATGTCGTAAACAGCAAAAAGGATCAGCTTCTCAGCTCCATCTTCATCATCCTGATTCTGATGGTCGCGTCCTCTCTCTGCATGTACAGTCTGGAGCATGACGCGCAGCCGACGGTATTCAAAAACGCCTTTTCCGGCCTGTGGTGGTCCGTTTCCACCCTTCTGACCGTGGGTTACGGCGATATCTACCCGGTAACCCTGGCCGGGCGCATCTTCGGCATCATCATCACCTTCCTGGGTGTGGGCATGGTGGCCATTCCCACCGGTATTCTCTCCGCGGGATTCGTGGAGCAGTATACCCGGGTCAAGTCCCTGAGTGCCTATTCCGAGGATAATGACATCCGTTTCGTGCGCCTCGAAATTCCGGAAAGCCATCCCTGGTCCGGAAAGCAGGTCTCTTCCCTGCCGCTGCCGCCGGGTCTGATTCTTGCCATTATTCAGCGAAAAAGCCAGGTGATCGTACCCCACGGCGATTCGCAGATCCTTCCCGGTGACAATCTGATCCTCGGTGCGGAAAGCTTCCGGGATGACGCCAACCTGAATCTGAAAGAGCTTACCATCCGGGCAGATCATCCATGGAATGGACGGTTCATCAAAGACCTGGATATTCCGCGCCAGTCCCTCATCGTCATGGTACGGCGCGACGGTAAAACCCTCATTCCCTCCGGAAGTCTCAAGCTTCTGGACGGCGATACCATCCTGCTTTACACAAAGCTCCGGCTCGCCCTCTCGGAAGCCAACACCATCGAAGTATAACTCTACTCCTCTTCTTCCTCTCCGTTGGAGAAGGAATATCCGGCCTCTGTCAGTTTCTCCGCAATGATCTTTTCGGTCTTGTGGAACTGGCGGAGGCTGTTGTTGTAATCATAGGGGTCCGAATACCGCTGCAGCTGCAGCCGATCCTTCCCCATGGCCGTGACCACCGCCGTGGAAATATTCTGCCGGTTCATCTCCCGGTAGATCGTCTCCAGAACTCTGTCCGGGTCTCCCTCCTGCCAGGGTCCTTTTATCGTATAGTCTTCATATACCTTCAATTGCGCGTGCCTCCATCTCTTCCAGATATTTCTTCGCCGGAATATAGACCGCAAGCCGTTTTCTGTCCTTCTCCGTCACCGCATCCAGCCGGGTTGTGTCCATATTGTGGGCCAGGTCCGCCAACTTCACCTTTCTTGCCACCGGGTTCTCTGCGAGCCGCTCGATGTACTGCCGGTAATTCTCGTCCTCCCGGCGGGTAAGCAGCACCAGGACTTCCACCACGCTGTCGGGAAATCCCTCCGCCCGGAGATCCTCCGGCGCAACGTCGGAATCCTCCATCACATCGTGGAGGAGCGCCACCGTCGTGCTGAGCTCATCCTCCATGGTCTCTGCCAGATGCCACGGATGAAAC
>DMCD01000209.1 GCA_003445895.1 Lachnoclostridium sp.
TTTTCCTTTTCCGGCCTGATTTCCATAACCATCACTTTCCGTCTGTCTCATCAAACATCAGGTCCACCGACCATCCATCCTTCGCGGCCTTCGCCTGCGGGAAAATCCGGCGGACATCATTCATAAAGTCTTCCGGATACATCAGGGACGGGCTGTAATGGGTCAGCCACATCTCTGCCGGCTGTGCCTTCTTCGCCAGCTCCGCCGCTTCGTACATGGTCATGTGCTTCTTGTCTCTGGCGCTGGCCGCCTTCTCCGGCTCCCCGTACATGCCTTCACAGATGAACAGGTCCGCGCCCTCGGCATATTCTGCGATCACCGGCACCGGCCGGGTGTCTGTACAGTAAACAACCTTCAGTCCCTTCCGGTCCGGGCCCATCACCATATCCGGTGTAAAGACCCTGCCGTCCTCTTCGCATACATTGCCCTTCTGCAGAGGATTCCAGAACTTCAGCGGAATCTCCTGGGCCTTCGCCCGTTCCGCATCGAATTTTCCTTTCCTGGGAATCGTTATGCTGTAGCCGTAGCAGGTGACTCTGTGGTTTACCTTGTAGGCATCAATATGATAGGGGCCGATCTCCAGATGCTCTCTGGCCTCGTCCAGCTCAATAAATTTCAGTTCAAAGGGCAGCTCCGGCGCAATCATGCGCAGGGCCGACACCACCCGGACAAGCCCCCGGGGGCCGATGAGCGTCACCGGTTCGGTCCGCTCCGCATTGCCCATGGAAAGCAGGAATCCCGGAAGGCCGCTGATATGATCCGCATGGTAGTGCGTAAAACAGATAATATCAATGGGCTTCGGACTCCAGCCCTTCTTCTTCAGTGCAATCTGTGTGCCCTCGCCGCAGTCAATCAGAAGACCTGATCCGTTGCAGCGGGCTGCCATCGATGTCAGCCACCGGTAAGGCAGCGGCATCATGCCGCCCGTACCGAGCAGGCAGATATCCAACATGTATATCCCTCTCTCCCGACTTCCGCATTCAGCCTCTTCGCCATTCGATCACGGCGTCCTCCTGCGGATGGTCATAATAATTCTTTCGCACCGCCTCCGCTTTGAAGCCGAAACGGTCATACAGCTTAAGGGCCGGCACATTTGAGGCCCGGACCTCCAGTGTGATGTCCGAAACTCCCATCGTCTCCGCCGCCGCCATCATCTCTTCCATGAGGCCCGCGGCGATGCCGCATCCTCTCCATTCCGGAAGGACCGCGACCCGCATCAGTTCCCCCTCCCCCGCAATTACGCGGAAGTTCAGGTATCCTGCAGTGTGCCCTTCTTCCCCCGGCATGTCCGGCAGCTCTGCCATAAAGACCAGGTCCAGCGGGCTCTCCAGCATCTCCTTCAGGGTTGTCTCTGACCAGGGGGTTCCGAAACAGCGCTCCTCAATGGCGCACAGGGCCGCCAGGTCCTTTTCCTCAGCCCGGCGAAATGCTGCCATGTTCCCGGAATGCATGCGGTATTCTCTCCCGTCAGTCATGCTCATGCACCACGATTCCTGCTGCCAGCTTGTCCAGCTCGCCCTGCCGTTCCGCCACATCTCTCTCCCGCTCTGCCTGGGATTTTCTCAGGTAGTCCGGCCGGAATTCCGCAGCGCTGACCGTCTCTCCCCGAAGGGCCATCTTCTCGCCCAGGGCTGCCACGGAAGCGCCTCTCTGGCGGTTTGACGGGACAGGCGCGAAGGTGTAGGGTACCGTGAGCTTCTCTTCCAGGATATCCCGGCAGGCGTCGGCGCCGTCGCCCAGGAAAACAACCCGTTCTCCCCGGCGGTTCAGCTCTTCCGCCAGTTCTTCCGCCTCGGCCATCCACTGCTTTTTCACAACCCGGAATTCGGTCCCTTCAAAACGATACAGGCCCGTATAGGCCTGTTTTCTTCTCGCATCCAGCATGGGACAGATTATCGCGTCCGTCACGTAAACGCCGTAGGCCATGGCATCCATGGTGGGAACATTGACCAGCGGTTTTCCCGTAACAAATCCGATCCCCTTCGCCGTCGCCGCGCCGATACGGAGTCCGGTGAAGGATCCCGGCCCGCCGGATACCGCAATGGCATCCACGGTGCTTACATCCTCCCCCAGGAGCTGCATCATCTGGTCGATCATCGGCAGGAGCGTCTGGGAATGGGTCTTTTTCAGATTCAGCGTGTATTCCGCCGTCATCTGTCCGTCGCAGACCATGGCCACGGAGGCCACCAGCGACGCGCTCTCTATGCCAAGTACTTTCATCTTTTCACCGTTATACGGCGATAGTCAAAGCCCTTTTCCAGGTCTTTTTCTATCGTCACCTCCACCGCATCCTCCGGCAGCACGTCGCGGATGTTCTCCGCCCACTCCACCAGGCAGACGCCGTCTCCGTAGAATTCCTCCCGGAATCCCACCTCTTCCATCTCGTCCTCATCCTCGATACGGTAGACATCAAAATGACAGAGCGGAATTCTCCCCTCTTCATAGCTCTTCTTTATGGTAAATGTGGGGCTGCTTATGACCTCATCGATCCCCAGCCCCTTCGCAAATCCTTTTGTAAATACGGTCTTTCCCACACCCAGGTCGCCGTTCAGGCAGAACACCTGTCCCGGCAGGGCCTGCTGCCCCAGGCGTTCGCCCAGGGCAGCAGTCTCTTCCTCACTGTGAGTTTCATAAACCACGGTATTTCTCATAATTTCTGCCGCATCATGCGCGGATCACCTGAAGGACGCCCTCGAAGCCCGCCAATGTGCGTGCAATCTTCGACTCCTCAAGCTTCTCCGTGAGTACTGCGAATTCCTCTCCGTCAAACTCCGGAAGGGTTACAACCTGCACCGAGCCGAGGGCGGCCCGGATGGCGCCGATCTTCTCGTCATAGCTGCCGGTAAAGCGCACAAAGTAGCGGAACTTCTCATCCTCGAAGGGCAGAAGACTCTGCTTTTCGGCGCCCCATCCGAAGGGGATATTGCGCGCAAGGTTTCCGTTCGCGATCTCCACGATATCGCTGACCACTGCATTCGCGGTGGGGAGCTTGCCGGCGCCGCTGCCGTAGAACATGACCCGTCCCAGGGTCTTTCCCGTCACCATAACGCCGTTGTACACATCGCTTATCGCGTAAAGCGGATTGCCGTCCTCGAGCATCATCGGCACAACAAAGATGCTGACCTTCTCCGCTCCGATACGGCTTGCGCCGATGAGCTTAATCTGCATTCCCAGCTTCTTCGCATACCGGAAATCCTTCTCGGTGATGGCGGTGATGCCCTCAGTGTGCACCAGCTCGAAGTTGGTCTCTTTTCCCGTTGCAAGGGCGGTCAGAATGGCGATCTTGCGGCAGGTGTCATGGCCTTCCACGTCGGCCTCGGGGTTGCGCTCCGCATAGCCCAGCTCCTGGGCGTTGCGCAGTGCCTTCTCGAAGCTCTCGCCTTCCCGGCTCATCTTTGTCAGGATATAGTTGGTGGTACCGTTCAGGATACCGCTGATCTCCTGGATGGTCTCGCCCGCCAGGGACTGGGTCAGCGGTCTTATCAGCGGAATACCGCCGCCCACCGATGCCTCCATCAGATAATTCAGGTTCCGATCTCTGGCAATCTGCAGAAGCTCGGTTCCCTTCGCCGCGACGACTGCCTTGTTGCTGGTCACCACGGACTTGCCCGACTCCAGGCACTTTCTTGTAAACTCATAAGCCGGATTGACTCCGCCCATGGTTTCCACAACGATCCGGACCTCCGGATCCTCGGTAATCACACTCAGGTCATGGACGATCTTCGCCTCATTCCTGTCTCCCGGGAATTCCCGCAGGTCAAGGATATACTTCACGGAGATCTCTTCTCCGACCACCCGGCAGATTCCCTCCCGGTTGATATCAAGCACTTCTGCGACACCGGAACCGATGGTGCCGTATCCCATTACCGCAACCTGAATCATCTTAGTTACCTCCCGCTCTTAAGGCTGATCCATTTCAGGTATTCGCTGATGAAATAATCGATGTCTCCGTCCATTACCGCCTGAATGTTTCCATTTTCCGCATTGGTCCGGTGATCCTTCACCAGTGTATACGGCTGCATTACATAGGAACGAATCTGATTGCCGAAATTGATATCCTTCACGTCGCCGCGGATATCCGACAGCTTCTCCGCATTCTCCTGCTGCTTCAGCATATAGAGCTTTGCCTTCAGCATCTGCATCGCCTTGTCCTTGTTCTGGAACTGGGAGCGCTCATTCTGGCAGGTTACCACGATTCCCGTGGGGAAATGGGTAATGCGGATGGCCGACGATGTCTTGTTGATGTGCTGGCCGCCGGCGCCGCTGGAACGGTAGGTATCAATCCGGATATCCTCCGGACGGACTTCCACATCCAGGTCCTCCTCAATGTCGGGCATGACGTCGCAGGACACAAAGGAGGTCTGCCGCTTTCCGTTGGCATTGAAGGGGGAAATGCGCACCAGCCGGTGCACGCC
>DMCD01000251.1:0-6274 GCA_003445895.1 Lachnoclostridium sp.
GCCACCTCAAAGGAACAGCGGGTGCGGGTGGAAGTCTTCTCAAACAGGAGAACGATATTTTTGCCCTCCAGATAACGGTGGGGTGTCCCCGTTCTCTTCAATCTCTTAAAATCCTTGCCCAGATCCAGCAGATAGCGGATCTCAGCCGGCGTATAGTCTAAAAGCTTCAGAAAACTTCTTCCTCTCAGATTTACTCCCATGTCAAACCTCCGGATTCCCGTAATTTATACTGTAATGATTAAAAGAACAGGCACTTATTATAACTTGAATCTGCGCCGCTTTCAAGTGGTAAAGAATGCACATGACACATTTTCCCGCATCATTCCCGGTACTGCAGACACTTTTCCACCGCTTCTTCGATGGAAGAGACCGTGATGGTCTGCCCGAAACTGCCCTCTCCGATAAGCACGGTTCTTACGCCTGCCGCCTGTCCGGCCCGGATATCGTTTTCCCCGTCGCCGATCATCCAGGAGTCTGTGAGGGCAATGTTAAAGTCCTCCGCCGCCCGGTACAGCATCCCCGGCTTCGGTTTTCGGCACTCGCACTCTATCTTCAGCTCCGGAATCTCTCCGGCGTAGCCCTTATGGGGATGGTGGGGACAGTAATAAAGCCCGTCCAGATAAGCCCCCTCTTTGCCCAGCAGGGTCTCCATCTTTTCATGAATCCGGTCAAGCTCCGGCACCGTCACCTCACCGCGGGCGATGACCGGCTGGTTTGTCGCCACAATGGCGAGATATCCCGCATTGTTGATCTTCTTTACGGCCTCCGCCGCTCCCGGAAGGAGCTCGAATTCGTCGATGCTGCGCAGAAAACCGACATACTTATTGATGGTTCCGTCCCGGTCCAGGAAGATGGCCTTCTGTTTATTCTTCAGATTTTTCGCCTGCACCCTGCCTTCCGCAAAGTCCCGGCTCACCGCCGAAAACCGCTCCGGCGTGCCCATATCCTTCACATACTCCGGACTGTCGTAACAGAACATTTTTCCCGTGCCGCACAGAGGCTTCAGAATCTGCCGGTCCAGGTCCACCTTATAGACCTTTCCCTCGGCATCCCTTCTGCCGATGCGCTCTGCGTCCACGCCGGAGAGGGCGAGGGCCTCGGGACTCAGCACGTGAAGTCCCGCATTTACCCGGTTCTTATAGAATTCCGGCCGCACATCCTCTTTGGTCAGCCACTGCCCAACACTTCCGTCCGTGTCTGCCACCACGATTCCGGAATCAAAGGGATGGGAATTGGGGTGGGTAAATAGTGTCACAAGCCCCCCGTGGGCCCGGTGGAAGTCGACGAACCGGTTAAAATCAATATCAAAGACCGCATCCGCATTCAGCAGCAGGAAATCCTCGGTAAGGCCGAGCTTAAAGAGAGCGCCCGCATTGCCCAGGGGCTCCTTCTCCTCAAAATATTCAATATGAATTCCCAGACGGGAACCGTCGCCAAAATAGTCTTCGATCTTCTCCGCCATATGGGAGACCGTCAGAATGATATCGGTAAATCCCTGGTCCCGGAGAGACAGAAGCTCCCACTCCAGCACCGGCTTTCCCATGACGGGAATCAGCGGCTTCGGAATATCCGGAAACAGGGAAGAAATCCTGGTTCCCCGTCCGCCGGCCATAATCACTGTCTTCATAGACTTCTCACTTTCAACTGCGCTTTTCATATTTCATGCGTTCCGCAGCCTTCCGTACCTCATCACCGGTGATGAGAACGACCTGCGGATTCCTGTCGTTCACTTCTGATACAGCCTTTTCATAGCTGCTGATGAAGTAATCAATGCTCTCCTTCATCCAGACAAGGGCGGCGCTTTCATCGCTTTCCGATACGATCAGACGGGTGTCCGCTATCGCATCCGCCTCTGCGTGGTTGATCTTATTGCGCACAACGCCAATGTGGTAGTAGGCGAACAGAAGGTTCTGCAGGGTTTCCATGCTGTCGCAGGCGGTATAGCCCGTAATCTTTGAAGAGTCCTCATTCCCGACAGAACGGCTTCTCATAGCCGCATACACACGCTGCGGGTCTTCGCCCCTGTTTCCCATGCCTCTGGTCGCTCCGCGGTCATAGGTTTTGATGAAATAGTGGTCGACGTTATCGATCTTATAATATTCATAGGGCTTCAGTCCCTGCCGCTGCTTCGCGAACAGCTGGGTAACCTGCTCCCTGTTCTTCTCATCGCTGCAGTAATAGAACATTCCGGATTTCACCAGAACCTCCGGAGCCTTGGACTCGATAAGCGTCAGGGTCTGCTGGTAAAACCGGTGCCGGTATGCCCATTTCACCAGATCAATGAACGGAATACTTCCGTCTCCCTCCAGGAGCACGCCGTAGTCTTCCCGGATGCTTTCGGCAATCACGCCAAACAGCATGCCATAGTAGCCGATTTCCCGCCAGGTTTTTTCCGCCCTGAACAACTCCCGCAGGCGCAGAATACCCTCCTCCACCTCCGGGATATTGCACATGGAGAGTCCGTCGTCCACATGACGCATGGCGTAGATCATCCGGGCAATACTCTCGTTCTGTTCCCCGCTTTTTTTCCAGATGTCCACGATCATGTCCGCCCTGCCATAGTTGAGGAATGCGCGGGTCGCGTGGATCAGCTCAGTGACGCCGTATCCGTCGGTATCATCGCGGATGAGCCCTGTCAGACTCCTCTGCCGGCTGCGCACCGTGAAGATCTTCTTCAGGCGAACGCCGCTTCCCGGCATAGAAACCAGAATGTCCAGCATATTCATAATGATAAATGTGTCCGCGGCATTATCGCTGTTCAGCGAAACATACAGATTGATGTCCTCTTCCCCGTAAGCGATCGACTTTTCCATCGTCAGCATGCTGTCGACCCACTGTCCGCTCTCTTCCATCTGCTCCTCGGGAATAAAGCCGATCCGGACTTCCTCGTTGACAGGCAGAAGTTCCAGCTTCGCAGATGGCTTCAGCTCGGAATAGAGATAGTTCTTCGCCCACTGTATACAGGGATCGGGATAATCGCGAAACTCCGGAAAAGCTTCAAAAAGCGCGGTCTGAAACTGCTCAAAGGTCTCACCCTCCTGCGAGAGCGCATCAAACAGCCGGTTAACCTTCTTTGCTCTGAGTCCCTCATTCCCCTCATGAAACTCCCGGACAAACCGGGTCAGCTTCTCCCGCACTTCCGCAGGCATCGCCCCGTCTTCCGCCTGCAGGTCCAGGCTCAGTTCGTCGGCATACTGGGCAAGCCGATACCGGAGCAGACGATAAGTGGAAAATGATGTCCTGTCCGCGGAATACAGAGTGCTTCCCTCCCGGAGGGTGCAGGGCGTCAGGCTGTCCTTTTCATCAAACGTATCAGCCTCGCCGGCAACGATGATCTCATCAATTTTGTACCGGGCCAGCACGGCTTTTATGCCGGCTTCCGCATCCAGAACGGCATCGCAGTAATCAAAACCGAATTCATTTCTTATAGAAAAATACCGAAGCGGCGGAGTACTTTCCGCAGCGCTCAGGGATGTCAGAAGAATGTTTCTGCTCATCGTATCAGTCCTCCATATCCGAAGCGAAAACAGGCAGCAGCCATTTTGCCGCGAAAAACAAAAATCCCGGAAACAGCTTATAACAAGCCATTTCCGGGGTTCTTAAACCTGGTTTCAGATTACTTAAGGGTAACCTTTGCACCCTGCTCTTCCAGCTTAGCCTTGATGTCCTCAGCCTCTTCCTTGGAAACAGCTTCCTTAACGTTCTTCGGAGCGCCGTCAACAAGATCCTTAGCTTCCTTCAGGCCAAGACCTGTAAGCTCACGGACAACCTTGATAACCTTAACCTTGTTAGCGCCAACCTCGGTCAGCTCTACGTTCCACTCGGTCTTCTCTTCCTCAGCTGCTGCTGCCGGGCCTGCTGCTGCTACAACAACGCCTGCTGCTGCGGATACGCCGAACTCTTCCTCACATGCCTTTACCAGCTCGTTGAGCTCTAATACGGACAGTTCTTTAATAGCTGCGATAAATTCTTCAGTTGTTAACTTAGCCATTTTCATTTCCTCCTTGGAATAATTGTAAACTATGCTTCCGGAGCAGCCTCTGCTGCCGGAGCTCCCTCGCCGTCTTTCTCCGCAATCTGCTTAAGCACACGTGCGAAGTTTGCGACCGGCGACTGCATGCTTCCGAGAAGTCTTCCGAGAAGGATCTCTCTGGACGGAATGGAAGCGATGGTCTGCATTGCTGCTGCATCATAGTACTTTTCCTCTACGATGCCGCCTTTGATTTCAAGCTTTTTGGCTGTCTTAGCGAACTCTGCAAGAAGTCTTGCCGGTGCTGTCGCGTCTTCCTTGGATACTGCGATAGCGGTCGGGCCTTCAAGAACCGGGCCGAGTGCTTCGTACGGTGTATCCTTGGCAGCGAGACGGATCAGAGTGTTCTTATAAACTTTATAAGTGATACCAGCTTCACGAAGCTTCTTGCGGAGCTGTGTATCCTCTGCTACAGTAAGACCGCGGTAATCAACCGCTACTGCAGTCTGCGCACCGTTGAATAATTCTGCAATTTCCTGTACAACCGGCTGCTTTAATTCAACTTTTGCCATGAAACATTTTCCTCCTGTATTAGTCTGTAACCGCCCAAGAGACCGCGAAAAATAAGAAAAGCCTCTCTGCCACGAGGACAGAGAGGCGTAAAATCACTTTTACGTTCTTCATGTTTCCCTCGGCAGGCGTCCATGGGACTTATACCTTGCGGTACCTGCTGTCTTCGGCAGCTAACACCATGATAAATTACCACACCCGGGACAGAATGTCAAGAAGTTTTCTCTGCTTTCCAGCTTCTTTACCCTTGTTTGTTTTACAGATTTTGCAGAAAACACCCTGATTCATCTCAGGTTCCCATACATTGCGGCACCTGAGATGTATTCTCTGGAGAATTCCGGAGCCAATCCATTATAATACATCTCTGACTTCTCTTCCATTCTCTCCTGAGCTGTATTATTCCAGGCAGTTCCCACAAATACTGTTAAGGCCCACTCATCATCCCCCCAAAATACAGCTTACTCCCGTCTGTCGGATTTTCGTGAGCTGTATTCTTATTTCTCCAGCAGCTGAAGGTTCTGAAAATACATCCCTCCGCGGACTGCGTCCGCACTCCTGAGCTGAATACGCCTTCAGATAGAACAGTGAAAAACAGGGCAGCCCCAAAGGACTGCCCCGACAATTTCTTTATTCTATTTTATTTCGCAGGAGCGGGTTTTACCGGCTTCGGCGGCTCTACGATCTCATACTCGTGAAGCGTGTCGGTCTCCTGAAGATACTTCAGATAAGCCTTGATCTCAGCCTTCTCGCGGAATGCTGCCTTTAAGAACATGCTCTTCTCCTGCATAAGGCCGCACTTTAAACCGATATCGCTGACCTGATATAATTTGTACTTTAATTCTTCCATGGGTGTATTCTCCTTTCACGCGGTCATCACCGCAAGTAATACAACTTACTGAAAGATAGTATAGCACACTTTTTACGGTTTGTGGACAGGTTACTATGAATTTCTGTGAATCATCCTGTCAGAATCTGTCGGACGCCTGATCCCTGTATCACGCAGCTCGAAGCAAAGCTTCTCGCTGTCGCGTTGGGTCGCAGATGCCCGCCGGCTTACGCCGGCGTCCTGCTGCTTCGCTCATCGCAGACAGTTTTGTGCAGGCACAACTGTCTGCTCTGCGCTCACCAGCCCGTCCGCCGCTTTGCGGCGGACGCCTGCTTCCCGTATCACGCAAAGAGCGGAGTACTGAAATACCGCTCGGCGGTATCCGGAAGAACCGTCACGACCGTCTTCCCTTTTCCCAGTTCTTTTGCCAGCTTCAGGGCCGCGCAGACATTGGTGCCCGCGGAGATGCCGCAGAGGAGGCCTTCCTCGGCCGCCAGCCGCTTTGACATGGTCAGGGCTTCTTCATCTTTTACGATGGTGATGCCGTCATAGATGGTCTGGTCCAGGATATCCGGCACGACGCCGTCGCCGATGCCCATCTGCAGATGGGAACCGATAGACCCGCCCGAGAGGATAGCCGCATGCTCCGGCTCCACGGCATAAATCTTCATGTCCGGGTTTTCCTTCTTCAGCACCTGGCCGATGCCCGAGATGGTGCCGCCGGTGCCGATGCCCGAGCAGAAGCCGTGGATGGGCCCGTTCACCTGGGCAAGAATCTCTTTCGCCGTGTTCTCACTCTGGGCCCGGAGATTGTCAAAGTTGGTGAACTGGTCCGGCATATAGACATTCGGGTCTTCCGCCGCCATCTTATGGGCAAGGTCAATGCAGTCGCGGATGCACTTGCCGAT
>DMCD01000251.1:6398-8728 GCA_003445895.1 Lachnoclostridium sp.
CTCCTCACTGACGGAGTCGGGCATGATGATGATGACCCGGTAGCCCTTCACCGCGCCCACAAGGGCCAGGCCGATGCCCTGGTTGCCGCTGGTGGGTTCCACGATGACGGTGCCTTCATGGACATCGCCCCGCTTCTCTGCCTCTTCTATCATATTAAGAGCAGTCCTGGTCTTGATGGAGCCGCCCACATTCAGTCCCTCAAACTTGACCAGAACCTCGGCATCTTCCGGCCCGGTCAGACGGTTTAAGCGAATCATCGGGGTGTTTCCCACCGCCTCAAGAATGTTGTTGTATATCATAAATGTTCCTCAATTCGCATCATATCGCAGTAACGCTGTAAAGTATAACATAGTGCATTTTATGCGGTCAACTATTCGCAAAACAGATATGCATATCTTCTTCTCTGCTCCAGAAGGATCGTTTTTACCCGTTCCTTTATATTCTCCGGGTAGCAGTGTTCACTGTTCAGAACCTCCGTGGCTGCTGCGGCATCCCAGTGAAACCGGACCCGCGTACCGAGCACCTTCTCACAGACCTCCAGCTGAACCTCAAAATCTGTGGAAAATGTTTTGGCCTGTACGGAAGTTATCATATCATACAAAGCATCCGGTTTCTCCGACAAAGGGTAATCTACCGCGGTGTCTGACAGGAGCGCCGCCCCGTGGTCAAAGGCAGGGCACAGGAAATAACGGCCCGAACCATCCATTTCCACCGCAATATTGTGCAGGTGCCGATCCTCATTCAAAAATACTGCATCCACCGTCATCAGCATTCCCAGATATTCTCCAAACCCTCTAATGCCGGTCATCCGCTCTGTCTGAAGCACAAGAAAGCGAAGTCTCTCCTCAATATCTGTAATGTGAAAAACATCCGAATGAAAACTCCGGCCCGTGCTGTTCCGGTACAGACGTTCCAAAGTGATGAGCTGTCTTCCCCTCATCAGAAAATTCTTACTGCGGCAGCCCCGGAAAACACGCCCCCGATATTCGATTTCCTCGGTTTCGTAACGGATGTACTGTTCCTTTGGAATTGTGGAGTATCTGAGAAGTGCCGAAACTACATATTCCGCCAGCCCCTCATAACCGGTATAATCCGCTTTGTACCAGATACCGTTTGCTTCCCATTTCAGCTGATTTCCTTTGGAAGAGGGCTGATCCGCAAACCTCTGTTCCTTCTCTGTAAGCCGAATCATACGCCCTGGCCCTCCATCCGAATCCAGAATTCATCTTCCGCCATACGCCCTTCCGTCTTCCGGACAATCAGGAAGGGATCGTAGAAGGGAAGGTCCAGCTCCCGAAGCATGATCTTCATCTTATCCCGCTCTCTGGGAAAGCACCGGCTCTCCAGGAATTCCTCATAATCCTCAAATGTTGGTTCCGTATTCACACCGAAAGCCCGGTACATAGGGTTACGGGTATAATTTCTGACCTGTATCAGCCGTTTTTGCTCATCCACATCGATGATCGTGCAGAGCCGGTTTCGAAACATGTAAAAAAGCCGAAGGGGCAGTATCCTCTCCGGTACCTCATAATAAGTGCCGTATTCCGGATGTTCCCGGAGCAGTGCGCAAAGTGCGGTAATGGGGCCTGTGATGCTCTTCCCGCTGTTCTCCCAGTATTCAACGGTCTTTTTTGAGACGCCGCAGAATGCCGCAAACTCCTCCCGGTTCATCTCCAGCTGCGTTCGCAGTTCACGAATCTCCTGACCCGTGAGGGCCTCTTCGAATGCATACTTCATAAAAAAAGAATACTACTAAATATTAGTAATATCAAGCGAATTTATTACTAATATTTAGTAGTATCGTACTTTCATGGTTTCCTTTGGCAAATGTGCCCCTGCCGCATCACATCTCCGCCGCCGCTTCCGCAGGAACCTTCTCCTTCTTTTTTGCCGGCCACTCCGCCAGCAGCACCGCCGCCACCATAAGGCCGCAGCCAATCCATTCCCGGCTGCTCAGCCGGTCATTCATAAGAGCAGCCCCGAAGATAGCCGAAAAGATGGCCTCGGTGCTGAAGAGCAGGGACACGAGAGCCGGATCCCCGTCCCGCTGGGCGAGAATCTGGCAGGTGTATCCCACGCAGCTGGACATGATGGCCACATAGAGCATGGGCATCATGCACGCCCGGAGGGCTTCGGCGGTCACCGTCTCCTGTGTAAACATAAAAATCGCAGACAGAGAGGATGTCACCAGGAACTCCCCGCAGGATAAGGTAAAGCCGTCCACCTTCTCCGAGAAATGATCCACAAACAGGATCTGTCCCGTGAACAGGGCCGCGCACAGTACAAGATAGAGATCCGAGGTTTCCACCGTGAAGCCTTCCTTGATGCA
>DMCD01000139.1 GCA_003445895.1 Lachnoclostridium sp.
AAGCACTCGGTATCCTCTTCCAGAAGCATCTTGCCCAGATTGCCGTGGCCGAGACCGACTTTTCTGCGGTCTGCAACGGAACCCGGAATGCAGAAGGCCTGCAGGCCCTCGCCGATGGCTGCAGCGGCCTCAGATGCCTTGCGGCAGCCCTTCTTGATGGCGATGGCCGCGCCGATGGTGTAAGCCCACTTTGCGTTCTCAAAACAGATGGGCTGAATACCCTCAATCAGATGATATACGTCCAGTCCTGCGTCCTTGGTAATCTTCTCCGCCTCTTCGATAGAGCCGATGCCATACTCGGCAAGCTTTTCAAGGATCTGTTTCTCTCTTCTCTCGTATGATTCAAATAAAGCCATCTCGTTATCCTCCCTCTATCATTCCTTGCGCGGATCGATGAATCTTACCGCATCAGCCACACGGCCGTACTGGCCGGAAGCCTTCTTCAGCGCCGTGTTCGCATCATCGCCGGCCTTGATGAAGTCCATCATCTTGCCGAAGTTCACATACTTGTAGCCGATGATTTCATCATTCTCATCCAGCGCCAGATCCGTGATATAGCCGTCGGTCAGTTCCAGATAACGAGGTCCCTTGGACAGGGTTCCGTAGGTTGTTCCGATCATGGAGCGGGTTCCCTTGCCCAGGTCTTCCAGTCCTGCGCCGATCTGAAGTCCGTCCTCAGAGAATGCACTCTGGGAACGTCCATAGACGATCTGGAGGAAAAGCTCACGCATGGCAGTGTTGATGGCGTCACAGACAAGGTCCGTGTTCAGCGCCTCCATTACGGTCAGACCCGGAAGAATCTCGGATGCCATGGCTGCGGAATGGGTCATACCGGAACATCCGATCGTTTCCACCAGTGCTTCCTGGATGATGCCGTCCTTCACGTTCAGGGACAGCTTGCAGGTTCCCTGCTGGGGAGCACACCAGCCGATACCGTGGGTATAGCCGGAGATGTCCTTGATTTCCTTAGCCTTCACCCACTTTGCTTCCTCCGGAATCGGAGCTGCGCCGTGGTGAACACCCTGCGTCACGGGACACATGTTGTTGACTTCTGCAGAATAAATCATACCTTTTTCCTCCTGGATGTTATTTACAGGCCTTTCGCCGGCTCTCCGGCGCCGGGCCTCTCAGGTACTTACATTACAGTATATGACTGACCACATACTCTGTATATTATCGCATTGCCCGGGAAAGTAGTCAAGACTGACCGATGGCACCCATCGATATTTACCGCTGCAGCCACTCATCCTTCACCGGGTCGTATTCAAAAATATAATTCCAGTTCCGGACGGCGAAGCGGACCTCTGCCGTGAATTTCTCCGCACTGTCGGTCCCCAGGGCGACAGCCCTGCATTCGGCGCCGAAAACCTCCACCGTACCTTCATCCATCACGGTCATGCCCTGATCCAGGTATTTCTTCGATGTCTCATTGTATTCCAGGATGCTGCAGACCTCTTCAAAATCCGGAATGTAAGGTTCCTCAAAGGTTACGCCCTCCGGCAGGCCGTCCGCCCCGATGGGCCGGACTGTGTTGATGATATCCATGGCCTCTTCATCCCAGCATGTGAATTCCGCCTTTGCCGGATCCGTGCCGGCATAGTTGTAATTCACGCTGGTATCCAGCGTTCCGGGAATCGGAATCGTCTCCCCGCTCAGGTCAAACAGTTCCGTCGGGAAGGATACATCTCCGGTGGGCACATTCATGTAGAGCCGGTCTTTCCCGTTCACATGCACAAGATACCCGTCCGGCTCGTACATGTAGGTGGAACAGATGGCCGCATCCCCGGCATTAATCTGCACTCTGCAGTACATCTCATCCGGGTTGTCCTCGAGTACCTCCATGGAAAAGGTTCTTCCGGCATCATCCAGTACGTAGTTCTCACCGCATCCGACCCAGTACATATAGTCCTCAGGGATCTCCCGGTACTCTTCCTTCACCAGGTCCGGATACTCTGCAAAGGACAGGGGCACATCCACTCCGCCCATCCTGGAGGTGAGGTATCCGTCATCCGCAAAGATGCGAAGCTCATGATATCCGACATTGAAACCGAAGCCCTCTGCCGGCTCGCTGCTTGCGGCAAAGTTCTTTACCTTTTCCTCCATATCCGAATCAAATCTAAGGTCCGGATATGCCTTCCGGATGGCCTCCGCGATGACGGCCCCGGCCTCCTCCGCATCCTCCAGGACCTCGGATACTGCCATTTCCTTTCCGGTGGCCGGATCAAAGCAGAAGCCCTTCTTCTCATGAACTTCCGTATGACTGTCAGGATAAAAGCTGTAAAACTCCATCAGGCTCAGCACCCGGTCGTCCGCCCGGACCGGGACAACCGACATATGGGCAGTGCAATTATCATAGTAACCTTCCTGACCTGCCAGGAACTCATCATAATACTCCCTGAGTTCCTTTTTGGCCTTATCCATCCGTTCCTTTGTCTTTTTGCCATACTCCTCCAGGGCGTTCTTCAGCTCCGGATGGTCCGCATCTGCCACCGTGAGAGTTGTCCAGTTTATACCGCCGACATTTCCCCCTGCATCATTCAGAATCTCCTCATATTCCCTCGAGGCGGTAAGCTCCAGATGCTCCGGCGCCTGCTTTTTCTGCTCCTTCGGCTGCGCGATCCCCGACTTCTCTGCGCCGTCCTTCTTCTCCGCTTCTTCCCCCGCGCTCTCCTGTCCCTCTTCATCCGCTGCTTTCTCCTCCGAAGCCGCAGCCTCCGTCTCCTGCACGGTCTCCGCTTTCTCCGCCGCTGTTCCGCTTCCGCCGCAGGCAGAAAGGCCTGCTGCCAGGGTAAGTGCCGCCGCGAGAACGGCTGCATTTGCCGGAATTCTGTTCTTTCTCATATGAAATCCTCCCGCGAATACATATTCCGAATCTGTCTCCTTCAGTATATCACATCCGTCCCCCGAAGATTCCGCCAAAAGCAGGAAATCCCCTCCCCGGGATCGGGTGGACATGGAAAAGGCGGCCGCCCTGATGTGTACCCGTCTTTTCACATCAGCTGCGTGCCGCCTGTTTCTCTATATATTAAATTGATACTGGCATATTATTCCGTTAACCCTCGATGGCGATATACTTCTTCTCCGGAACCTTCGGAACTGCTTCCTTCTTGGGAACAAACAGCTTCAGGATACCGTCCTCAAACTTTGCCTTCACATCTTCCTCGGTGATATCCTCGCCCACATAGAAGGTTCTCTGCATGGTGCCTGCATATCTCTCCTGGCGGATGAGGCGTCCCTGCTGATCCTTCTCTTCCTTATTATCCTGCTTCTTTGCAGTGATGGTAAGGTTTCCTTCATTCAGCTCCAGGGTGATGGAATCCTTCTTGTAGCCCGGAAGCTCCACATCCAGTTCAAAGCCTTCCTTTGTCTCGCGCACATCGGTCTTCATCACGCTGACGGCTTCCTTGCCGCGTACCGGGCGGGTGAAGAAGGAATGATCAAAATCGTTGAAGAAATCATCTACTAAATTCTCTCTGAAAAGACTCGGCATATACATCATGATAACAACCTCCTATATTTCTGTTGAGTTTCAGGACCCTCCGGTGCTTCCGCCGATCCTGAACTCTTATTTCTTTCGCTTACATGATGTATTATAGCACGATTATTAGCAGCGTCAAGAGGTGAGTGCTAATAAATTATAAACTTTTTATTATCCAAGAACGAAATTAAAGTACTCGTCCATCTCGTCTTTTGTTTTAAACCGGGCCATATATACATACCGGCCCATGGACGGCCAGTCGATGGGCGGCATCTCTTCGTTCATGACGATGGCATCGCCGTACTTTTCGAGGATTTCCTCCCGGCTGTGGGTGAATTCATGTCCGTCTTTTCTCGCAGCATAGGCACAGATGTAGTGGTCCGCCGATACGGGGGAAAGCCGTTTTCCGGTGGTGACCATCTCCGCATAGATGCGGAATACATCCATGGACTGGGCGTAGTTCATCATGTCCGGGTCGTGGCCGCCGGCCGGCCGCATGTTGACCTCCATCACAGCATAATCCCCGGCCTTTCCGATGCCCGGATAATCCCTGGTGATATTGATAAATTCAAAATGCACAAAGCGCCGGTCTGCGCCGAAGGCCTTCACCGTCTTCCGGCCCAGCTCCCGCAGCTTCTCCGGGACATCCGCCGTCGTAAAGTAGTGGATGTTCTCATCCTGCTGCACGGAGTCAATCACCGACGGATAGCTGCACATGGACTCAAACAGAGGCTCACAGTCTCCGTCTGTGACAGCGTCATAGGTGCAGATATCCCCGGAGAGGAATTCTTCCATCACATAGGTCTCTTCCGGCAGCTCCTCATAGAAGGATATCAGATCCTCCTCCGATTCCACCTTCATGGCCCCGTTGGCGCCGACGCCGATGTCCGGCTTGACGATGACCGGATATCCGACCTCTTCCACGAAGGCCTTTCCCGCCTTCAGGTCCGTAACAATGTGCTGGCGGGCCGTGGGAATGCCGGCATCCAGGAAAACCTTCTTCATCCCGGACTTTTTCACCAGCGTCCAGATGTCATGCTCTCTTGTGCCGACGGCGATATTGAAGTCCGTGCGGAGTCTTGCATCGGTGGGAAGCCAGTACTCGTTCAGGGATTCCAGCCAGTCAATTCTCCCGTATTTATGGATATAGAAAGCAACGGCCCGGTACACCCGGTCATAGTCCTCCAGGGAATCGACGTAATAATACTCCATCAGGGCCCCCTTCAGCCGCTCATTCAGGTCGTCATAGGGCACATCGCCGATGCCGAGAACATTGACCCCCATCTCATGAAGTCGTTCGCAGAACAGGGTGCAGGTTACGGGGTACGCGGGGGAAATGAATACATAATTCATAATGTTCTCCTTTCATCTTGTCAGCTTGTGAATCCACTTATAGCTCCGGAACCGCAGGAAAATCGGCAGTCCCTTGAAGATCTGGTCCGACTGGATACAGGCAGCCACCGCGGAAATCGGAACCGCCACGTGGAAGTAATCCCACCGAAGCTCCGGCGAAATGTGAAGCACCTCCCGGTCGCGGAAGAAGAATGTTTCCTCACGGGTCGCTTCCATCCGGTCCTCCTGTGAATAACTGCTATACTAAGATCATTAGCCCCCGAGCCCCAAATGTCAAGGAAGTTTCTGCCATCGGAAGGGAAAAATTCCGGCGCAATGCAGATTCCCGGTGATATCGGATGGGCAGGCTAAAGATGCCCATCCGACGCGAAACGGGCATCTCGCGGCACAGCCGCTCGATGTCCGTTGGCCGTTAATTGTCCGCTCGTGCGAGCACGGCGGCCACTTCCCGGCCTTATCGCACAAAATGCCGGCACTGTCTGTGCCGGCATTTTCTGGCCTTCCTTATCGGGAAGGTCTCTATGAATTCAGGATATCAAAGCCTCTGCGGACCAGCCGCAGATAACATTCCGCATCTTCTTCTCCCAGTTTTTCCAGAAAGTTTGCTCTCCGATCAATGTTCTTTGTCCGCACGCCGCGGATATATTCCCGTCCCCTGGGCGTCAGCGAGACAATCACCCGGCGGGCGTCCGTTCCGTCACTCTTCCGGATGATATAGCCCTTTTTTTCGAGGGCCTTCAGGATATTGGCCACACGGCCGGAGGTCAGTCCCAGCTTCCGGACGATATCTCCGGAAAACATATCTTTCCCGCTGTAATAAAGCCACAGAAGAACGCCATCCTCCCCTCTGGCTGCAATATTCTCCTCCCACTGATAAAAGGATTTTTCAAAAGCAAAATGCATCGTATACAATTCTTCTGCCATCACGTGGTAATCCATACTGCTGTCACTCCCCGGACTCAAGTAAGTATTATCTTCTACCCGAATATAAGTTAGTTACATATAACTTACTTAAGTTAGTGTACTCGAACCATTCCCATTTGTCAAGAACAGAACCCATCCGGACGAAACGAAAGGACCCGGCACCTGGCCGGGTCCTTCTTATGTGAGTTATTCAGGTTTGTTACCCACTGCCTGTAGAGGCGGGGACATCCCCCACTGTAGTTATACAACCGCCGGCTCCAGAAGGAGCTTTCCGGTCTTATAGCGCTCTTTGCTGAACATGGTGATATCCATGGAATCCTCCATGCCCGCGATCTTGTTGGCCATCAGGATGCCGATACGCGGCGATACCATGAAGCCGTGGCCGGAGAATCCGCAGACGCTCCAGAAGCCCTTGGCTTCCTTTGCCTCGTCGATGACCGGGTTGCAGTCCGGGCTCATGTCATACTGGCCGGCCCACTGGCGGATAACCTTCAGCTTCCGGAGAATCGGCAGCGCCTCGCACATGACGGCACAGTTCTTCTCCAGGAACTGCCAGCTGGAATTGAAATTGAAGCTGGGTTCTTCCTTCGGTCCGATACCCATGACAAAGCTGCCGTGAGGTGTCTGCTGCACGTAGTAGGACCGGGCAAAGGACATCAGCATCATGTCATAGATGGGAGCCACGGGCTCGGTGACCAGGGCCTGGTGACGCTCGGAGTAGACCGGGATTTCCTCCCCGACCATGGCTGCCAGCTCCGGTGCGCGGACATTGGCGCAGTTGATGACAATATTGGCCTCAAAGTCGCCCCGGGTGGTCTTCACGCCGGCGATTCTGCCCGCCTTTGTGGTAAGGCCGGTAACCTCGGTGTATGTCAGGAACTCCACGCCCATCCGCTTTGCGCCCGTAGCGTAAGCCTGGGTGCACTGGAACGGATCCGCATGGCCGTCCTTCTGGCAGAAGGTTCCGCCGTACATTCCCTCGGTGTTGATGCCCGGCATCATCTCTTTAATCTGCTGCAGGTCAACGGCATAGCTGTCGATGCCCAGCTTGTGCTGTACTTCCAGATTCTTGTGGAACTGATCCCACTCCTTCTCGGTGTAAGCCACCAGAAGGTATCCGCCCTGGTGGAGACCGCAGTTTCTCTTGTAGCCGGTATACTCCTCCAGATGTTCAAAGATATGGGTGCTTTCCAGGGCGATCCGGGCATTCAGCTCGGAACCCCACTGCTGGCGGATACCCGCGCCGCAGCGGCCGGTAGCTCCCGCATCCAGAAACCGCTTCTCAATCAGAAGCACGTCGGTGATTCCTCTTTTGGCAAGCTCGAAGGCTGTGGCGCAGCCGACGATTCCGCCGCCGATTATGATAACGTCATATCCCGCTTTCATCAGCCTTCGCCTCCCTTCTCTTCCTTCTGTGCCTCCAGCCAGGCATCCGCCAGAACGCCCATGGAGATGGGCTTGGTCGGCGGCCGGAAGGTACTCATCAGAACCTCTTCCATCGGAATCTTATAGTAATTGGAAAGTTCCTGGGCAATCAGCATGCGGCAGGTTCTTCCCTGGCACGGGCCCATGCCCGCGCGGCTGACTCTCTTAATCTCATCTATCGTGCAGTACCCTTCCTCAATCAGCGCAAGGATATCCTCGCGGGTCAGGTCTTCACAGCGGCAGACGATCGTATTCTTATTATCCATACTCTGCACCGCCCTTCTACTGTGCTGCTGCCGGCCGGATGTTCCGGACCGTCATCGCCAGATCCTTCGGCACCGCGATGCCGATGACCCAGGTCATGTTCTTCTCGCCGCCGGAGACGGCGCTTACAACTTCAAAGCATCCCACTTCTTGGCCGGCACGGTCAAGTCCCGTTACGAAATCGCCCTTCTTCGGTACGGGCAGGAATTCGTAGGGAATCTTCACCAGCGCGCGGTCATCGCTCCAGGTATAGTCCACCACAAAGATGGCCAGTCCCGGACAGCGGGAAATGCACAGACTGCAGCCGTTGCACACATCATAATCAATCTTCGGCGTCGCATTGATATCGGGCTCCACGGTGAGAGCCTTTTTCACGCAGGCCTTTGCACAGGGGTTGCAGGGAATATTCTGGAAGCATTCGGTGATGGCAAATGCGCCCTTTTTCATTCTCTCCTCGGAGGGAAGAACTGCCGCCAGGTCCTCCGCAGTCGGAATACCGTCCTGATATAACATTATCTTCGACCTCCCTTCGCAATCTCTTTCTCCAGACCGGCGCGGATCTTTGCGCCCATCGGGCCGGAACGAAGCACCTGCAGCTCCTTCACCGCATCTGCTTTCAGGGCCGCAGCCTTCTCCGGATCATATCCCAGGCTCTCCGCCACGGCGTAGCCGGCGATCATGCCCTCCACCATGGCAGAGGAAGCTTCCTCGATGCCGGTGGCATCGCCTGCCACGTAGATGCCCGGAACCGATGTCATCAGGTTCTCATCCAGTACCGGCACATGACCGGACAGCTCGCGGATGAATTCCATATGGCATCCCGCCTGCCACAGAAGCTCTGTGAGCGGGGTAAGTCCTACGGCGAGGCACAGGGTATCGCACTTGATATCCTCTTCCGTGCCCGGAATCTGCTGGAACTTATCATCCAGCTGCACGATCACAACGCCCTCCAGCTTTCCGTCTCCGTAGGCTTCCTTCACGGTATATCCGGTACGGATCGGCACGCCGGCGCGGGCGATCTTGGAAGCGTGCACGAGATATCCGCCGATACGGGGTGCTGCCTCCACCAGGCTTACCACCTTTACGCCTGCCTGCATCATCTGATAGGAAACGATGAGGCCGATATTTCCTGCACCTACCATGACGGCGCGCTCTGCCGGGAGAACGCCGTACACATTCATCAGGGTCTGAACCGCACCGGCTCCGTAGATACCCGGAAGGTCATTGTTCGGGAACTCCAGGAACTTCTCGGAAGCGCCGGTCGCCACGATGGTCTTCTGCGGGCGGAACTTCAGGTGCTTATTCTCATGAAGCACGGTCACCACACCGTCCTCATAGATGCCCAGCACATCCGCTTCTGTCAGCAGTTCAATGTTCGGATTCTTCTCTATCTTCTCCAGAAGGAAATCGCCGATATGAATTCCCCGGTCGCCTGCATACTGTTTTTCGGAACCGAAGAACTTATGGGTCTGTTTCACCAGCTGGCCGCCGGCGGCGTCATACCGCTCGCAGAGCACCACATGGGCGCCCATGGAGGCTGCCGCATCCGCAGCACAGAGTCCCGCGGGACCTCCGCCGATGACGAGAACTTCCACGTCTCTAATCATGCTGTACAACCCCCTTTCCTTCCTGCTCGCGCACATCCATATCCGCCTTCACCTTCGTGATACAGACACGGACATTTGGCTCGCCGTTCACGGTCATAAAGCAGGACGAGCAGTTGCCGATGGCACAGAAAAGGCCTCTCGGTCTGTGCAGATTCTGACTGTGACCCAGCTCACGGATGCCTGCCGCATGCAGGGCCGCCGCGATGGTCTCCCCGGTATAGCCTTCCACCGGGGCGCCGTTGAAGAAGAAGGTAACCTTCTCCCCACGGTTAAATTGCAGAATCGGATGTTCTGAAATTCTCATCGTGTTTTCCTCCTTAAAATTGTAGATATATAAAATCCGGACGAATCCGATTTCAGTTTTACTGTTTGGTTCCCTGTCCCTTCTGCAGCCTGCGGAACTGGTTCGGCGTCATCCCCGTGGTCTCCCGGAACATCCGGGTAAAGCTTGAGGCGTTGGTGTACCCCACCTGCATGGCCACATCGATGATGCGGTACCGGGTCGTCTGCAGAATCTCCTTCGCCTTCTCCATCCGGACCATGCGGATGTAGTCGCTGGGAATGTATCCCACCTCCTGCTTGAACAGGGCGGCAAAATAGGATGGATTGTAGTTTTCCATCTCCGCCAGTCCCGCGATGGAGATATCCTCGGCGTAATGCTCCCGGATATAGCGGACCGCGCGCATCTGGTTGTCATCCACCAGCTTGTCGTAGAGATAATAGAAAAGATACCGCAGGGAATCGTTCTGGGGCCCGTTGGTCCGCACCTCCTGCTTGATCAGGGAAATAAGCGGCTGAAGCTCTTCCGAAATCTCCCGGACACAGTGCTCCGTGAGGAATACCAGGTCCACGGCCTTCACCATCTCCGCCGGGATATTCAGGGTCAGGGCCCTTCCGCTGCAGGAATAATCATGCTCCACATCCGGCGGGATAAAGCCGATCTCCTTCGGACTGACATAATGGTCCGCATCGAAAAATCGGAAATAGAATTCATTCTCCAGGGTGATGATGATATGTCCGTGACTGTGTCGGTGGGTCTGCACATTCTGGTTGGTATTGAATGTATAAACGGAAATCGCTGCCATAACAGTCCTTTCTGTTCTGCTGCAAGACTTCAGTTACAGATTAGCATATTTGTCTCGATGAAAATGTGCTGGATCCAAGATATAACTATACCACAACGCATGTCCCGCGGCGATACCATTTCCCTAAAAAAAGAGAGCGCCGCTTCAGAAACTTTCGTTTCTGAAATGACGCTCATTCTTATTCATATAGCGTTTTTCATTCTGCAGAGGGAAGCTTCAGGGCCAGCAGAATCTGCTGACTCTTCTCCTTCTCCGTGTCCAGAACCATGTCCGTTTCGCCAAACTTTAGTCTCACGCCGGGCACTTCCATCGCAAAGGGACACACGCCGTTTTCCGACTGAATGACTCTGGTCACCGGCCGGATGCCCGTAATCTCGCGAAGGGGAAGGTATTCCCAGGCAAAGCCCGCCGGAAAGTACAGTGCCTTTTCCCCGAGGCGGTACTTTTCCAGTCTCCTGCTTTTCCGGAAATCCTCCGTTACCCCTTCCAGTGTCTCACTTCCCGGAAGGGGACGAAGTCTGTGAAATATCATAGTCTTTATTTACGCCCTGTTCTTCTGGGCAGACAGTGTCTTAAATGCGACAACTGCCAGGATGATGGAGAGAACTACCAGAAGTACGGCGATGCCGCCCTGGATGTAGTTCCACATATCTCCGCCTGCGGAGAACTTCGAAATAATGGTCTGGCACAGGGAAGTAATGGTGGCGATCAGCATGAATACCATGGGAATGAAGAACATCTTGTTGTTCTTGCCCATATCACCCAGCCATGCGCAGACAGCCATCAGTCCCAGAGCAGCAAGCAGCTGGTTTGCAGCACCGAACAGCGGCCAGATCTTGCTGTATCCGGTCATGCCCAGGGCAATACCCAGAACTACAGTGATGATAGTGGAAACATAAGGATTGGTCAGGACAGCCTTTGCGCCCTTGGCATCCTTCACGGTCTCACCCTCTTCCAGCCAGAACTCCTGGAACATGTAGCGGGCAAGACGGGTAGCGGTATCCAGAGAGGTCAGGCAGAATACGGAAACGGCCAGAACCAGCATCTGATACATAACAGACTGCACGCCTTCTCCTGCGAAGGTACCGATCATGCGGGAAATGCCGGTAGCAAATACAACGGTCGGGGAACCGAACGGAACTTCACCCTTCGGAACCGCAGCCTCCTTCCACACATACGCTACTGCGCAGAGGGACAGAACGGCAACCACGCACTCTACGAGCATCATGCCGTAGCCGATGATCTGGGCGTCTTTTTCATTGTCCAGCTGCTTTGCGGTGGTACCGGAGGAAACCAGAGAGTGGAAACCGGAGATAGCGCCGCAGGCGATGGTAATGAACAGCGCCGGGAACAGGGAACCGCCTGCAAACAGGCCGTTTCCGCGTACTGCAGCATCACCGAAGGCCGGGATATCCAGAGCCGGATGTGCGCCGACAACACCGATGACTGCAACGATAAGCATGAAGTACAGAAGGAAGGAGCTCAGGTAGTCACGGGGCTGGAGAAGAATCCAGACCGGTGCAACGGAAGCTACCAGGATATAAAGACCCAGAACCCACATCCATACATTGTAGGACAATGCTACCGGATGGAAGTTCAGGCCGAGTGCCACGATAATAACGATACCCACGATACCGCAGGCTGTTGCCGGGCCAATGGGCATGTTCTTCCGGTATACCATGTAACCGAAGATAATCGCCAGAACGATGAACAGAAGGGAAATCATTGCGGTGGAGAGGTTTGCCTCCAGAGCCGCGCCCTCCAGAGCCTTGCCTGCCGCGTTGGTTGCGCCGAAGGTTCCGGCAACGATGGATGCGAATGCTGCCACAACCAGAAGCAGGGTCAGATAGGCGAAGGTGATGAACAGTCTCTTGGCTGTCTTGCCCATGGAGCTGTCGATAACCTCACCGATGGACTGTCCGTTGTGACGTACGGAAGCAAACAGAGCGCCGAAGTCATGGACGCTGCCGAAGAAGATGCCGCCGATGAGAACCCAGAGCAGAACCGGCACCCAGCCGAAGGCTGCTGCCTGGATCGGTCCGTTGATCGGGCCAGCGCCGGCGATGGATGAGAAATGGTGTCCCATCAGAACCGGTGCTTTTGCGGGAACGTAGTCGATGCCGTCCTCCAGCTCGTGAGCCGGTGTCTTCCGGGACGGATCAATTCCCCACTGTTTGGACAGCCATCCGCCGTAGCAGATGTAGCCGGCCAGAAGCACAACAATCGAAATGATCAGTACAATTGCTGCATTCATAAAGTAACCTCCTTAAAGAGTTGATAATAGTATACCTATATCGAACCTTCGCGCGGATTGCTCTCCTGCGCGTAAAGCTCGTTATAGCCTTTTGCCCCGCGGGCTGCCTCGGCAAATGCCTTCCGGTACATCTTGGCAAGAGACCTTCCTGCCCCGTTGGTAAATATCTGCTCTGTCTCCATATCCGCCACCACGAGTCTGGCCTCGGAGTGGCCCCGCATGGAAAACAGATACCCCTTGTCAAACCGGAAGCTCTTAATCGCCTTTTTGGCCGCCTCATCGGGTGTTTTCCTGCACAGGATGACAAAGGTGAGATAGGTATACATGTGATCCTTTTCCGGATACTTCTCCCCTCCGCGGACCAGAACCGGTTCCATGTAGTCGGTCACATGTCCCATCAGCTCCGTCAGAAGGTGCGGACTGCAGGCATCCTCCGTCAGAAAGAAGGCGTGCTCATAAGCCTTCACCGACCACAGTTTTGCTTTTTTCACCAGAACATACTTTTCTCCCAGAGAAGAAAAATATCCATACGCCGTGTACTCCCGGCCGTCTATCACGCGGTTCTTTTCTATATCAAAGGTCCCGGCATATTTTGCCAGAATGATATTTAAATACGATGCCTGATCCATGAAACTAAATCCTTTTCGGCTGGCCGCGGACCTTCCGCTGCCCGGCCTGCATTTTTTCCAATTATTTATACACTCTTTATAAAAATTTTACAATATGGAGCAAAACCATAATCAACATTTTTGCCGGCAGTGTTCAAAAAAAAGAGGGTTTTCGGCCCTCTTTTCGTAAGTGTGAAAACTATTTGTTATCTATCGTATAATATGAATTCATATTCTTAAAAAATGAAATTTTATGCCTTCAATTTCACTTTTCTGTCTGCTGCAGTTTCTGAAGGATTCTCTCCATCAGAGAGATTCTCCGCATGGGGGTCATCAGATAATACCCGTCAATATACGGACGGATCTTTCCGGCAATCTCCCCGGAGATTTCCACGGCCAGATCCTCGGCTTCCTTCCGCTCCAGACCCTCATACCGGTCGATAATCTCCTGTGACACGGTGATGCCGTTGATCTCATTGTTCATGAAAACAGCGTTCCGGTGACTCACCACGGGAATGATGCCTCCCAGGAGCCATCCGGTCAGTTCCTTTCTCGCCAGCTTCAGATTCTCCAGGGCTTCTTCCGACAGCACCGGCTGGGTGAGAAAGCCCACCATGCCGGCCGCTTCCTTCTCCTTTGCCCGTTTCAGCTCCATGGGGAAATTGACCGCATTCACGTCCAGGGCGCCGAACACCTGAATCGGCTCCCGGAAGGTCTCCTCATTCAGAGAATTCACAAAAGCGCCCAGTTTACGGGAATTAAAATGATAGACACTCTTCACTTCATCGCGCTCCGCCGTGGGGATGGGGTCCCCGGTAACAATCAGGACATTGCGGATGTTTTCCGCATAAAGTCCCAGCAGAAGCGCCTTGGTGGCATTCACATTCCGGTCCCGGCAGGTCATGTGGGGAATGACATCCAGATCCAGCTCTCTCTTCACCTTGCAGGCCAGAAGGCTGGAGTCCATCCGCGCCCTTGCGATGGGGCAGTCCGCGATGGTGATGGTATCCGCGCCCGCTTCCTTCAGGCGTCTCGCATCATCCATAAACCCGGTGGCATCCGCATTCTTCGGAGAATCCAGCTCCACGGCGAACACGCACTTGCCCTCCGCAATCTTCTGGGCAAAGCGGTTGTTTATGAGTATCTTTTTCGGGGACGGCACTTCTTCCCGGGAAACATTCACCGCTGTGCGAGGAACAAATTTTGCCGGCCGCACCTTCCCCCGGGACAGCTGCGCCGAAAGCTCCCGGATATAATCGGGGGTGGTTCCGCAGCATCCGCCCAGAATGCCCACACCCAGGTCTGCGATCTCCATCACCCTTCCGGCAAAATACTCCGGGCTGTTCTCAAAGTAGGTCCTAAAGCCGCGTACCGTGGGATAGCCGGCATTGGGCATGGCAGTCAGGTTCATGCCCCTCTCCGCAAGCCCCGCCAGCAGCTGCTTCATATGGCCGGCGGAAGAGACACAGTTGAGTCCCACCGCATCAAAGAGCCCGGAGTTCCAGAGATCCTCCAGCATGGTGCGGTAAAATCTTCCGTCTCTGGAAAATCCGTCCGGCAGCACGCCGAAGGAAGCAAAGATCACTGCATCGCTCTTCTTTTCCCGTATGAAGGCCGCCGCCTCACGGAGCCCGATATCCGTGCTCTGGGTCTCAAAAAGGAAGTTCTCCGCCCCCTCCTCCAGGAAGATCTCTGCGGCCCGAAGGTACGCGTCCGTGATCTCCTCCGGTGTTTCCCCCGGCGCGGGGCCGAGATCGGCAAACACAAAGACTTCCTTTCCGGCATCTCCCGCTTCTCTTCTGCAGGCCCCCGCGATGGCAAAGCCCTTCCGGATCACCTCCGCCTGCCGCTCCTCCCCTCCCATGGCGATGGGATAGGCGCCGAAGGTATTCGTCTTGATAGCTTTCGCCCCGGCCTTTATATACTCCCGGTGGATCTCACCCACCCGCTCCGGATGGGCCAGATTCTCCAGCTCGCAGGCTTCGTAGGAGCCCTCATACCGGATAGCGTACCAGGTGCCGAAGGCGCCGTCAAACAGCAGCGTATTTTCATTCATATACTCCCGTACATTCATGGCATTTCCCCGCATTCTGCTTTGATATCTTTATAATATACCAATTTGGTAGGATATGCAATCCCCCGCGGAGGCGGACACCTGCGCGGGGGATTTGGAAAGTATATTATATTTTGCTGTATCCGATAACGCCTGGCCTTATGCGATGCCGGTCACGGTGTAATCCTTATCCTCCACAGCCTTTTTCAGCACATCGTCCGCCACTTCGGTGCTCATCTCCACGACGGCGGTTCCTGCCTCGTGGCTCACCTTTGCCTCCGTTACGCCCTCCAGCTTCTCCAGGGCCTTCTTCACGGTCGCCTCGCAGTGCATACACATCATTCCTTCGATATTCATGGTCTTTGTCATCGTATGGTTCTCCTTTTCTTCTTTATTATCCTGAACCGCGCGGGCTTCGTCCGTCACGGTAATGGACTCCTCTTCTTTTCCGGCGCCTGCCGCATGGCCCCGCTTTTTCCCCTTCATAAGGTTCGGGTTATGCATATCGAACAGGTTCAGCCGGAGAGCATTCATGCACACGCAGAAGCTGGACAGGCTCATGGCCGCCGCGCCATACATGGGCTTCATCGCAATCCCATAGAGGCCCATGGCCAGCGGGATGCAGATGGCATTGTAGAAAAATGCCCAGAACAGGTTTTCATGGATGTTCCGGATGGTCGCCCGGCTCATGCGGATGGCTGCCGGCACATCCAGCAGGCTGTTCTTCATCAGAACCACGTCCGCCGCATCCACGGCCACGTCGGCTCCCGCGCCGATGGCCACGCCGATGTCCGCTCTGGTCAGGGCCGGCGCATCGTTGATGCCGTCGCCCACCATGGCAACCTTGCCCTGCTCCTGCAGACGGCGGATGACACTCTCTTTCCCGTCGGGAAGAACGCCTGCCACCACCTCGTCCACGCCGGCTGCCTTTCCGACAGCCCTGGCCGTCCGCTCATTGTCGCCGGTCAGCATGACAACGCGGATGCCCATATCCCGCAGCTCCTTTATGGCCTGGGGACTGTCCGCCTTCATGCTGTCGGCCACGGCGATGATGCCCAGAAGTTCATCTCCCCGGGAGAACAAAAGCGGTGTTTTGCCCTGTTCTGCCAGCGCTTCCGCCTGTTTTGTCACGGAATCCGGCACACTGACCTTCCCCTGCATAAAGCGCAGGCTTCCGCCGAAGACATTTT
>DMCD01000072.1 GCA_003445895.1 Lachnoclostridium sp.
GGAGTACATCCGGCCAGACCATGCGGGGTGCGGAAGACGCGGATTTTCCCGTCTGCGCCAGTGTCTGCTTCCTGCGGGATGGCGGCAGGAATGCGCCCGCCAGGCAGGCAAAGAACAGCAGAAACCACAGCGGATTCGCCTGCTCTTTTACCGCGGAGGGGGAGACAGAACCGGCCGGGACCGCATAGCGGACAGAGACATTTTCCAGTGTAAAACTGTCATGAAAGCTTATCCGCGCATCGCGCCAATGGCCCGGCGGAAAGGTCAGGACGGCCTCGGTCGTGCCGGGCGCCAGATACCTTGTGGTCACCCGGAACCGGTCAAAGAGAAAACCGCCGGTGCTGTACAGAAGCTCGATATTCGCCGTGTCCGGGATGGGCTCGGCAAAGCGCAGCACCACCTGACCGGGATCCCGGTCAAGGGCAAAGACAAAGCGGGGCTCCGGGCCGGAAATGGTATAGCGCCCACTGTCCACCGTGAAATCCGCGATCTCCACGGAAGTCAGGGAGAGCGGTTCTTCCGGATTCCCTGCACCCCGGCTTACGGCATAAAAAGAAACCGCGCACTCTAAAAGGAGGGCGGCAAGCAGGCAGAGCAGGAACTGCAGAAAAAGAGGAAAATGTCCCCTGTTATGTAACATACATATACCTCGTTACAGAAATCTACAGCCATAATACCACACTTTGTTAGACTTGCGTAGCGAAACTGTGCTATGATGGGAAGAGGACCGGGAGAATGGAGCAGGATGCCTGCTGCAAATACCTGCCGGTCGGGGAGGATACAGATATGGCTGTTCGGATTCTGACAGATTCTGCCAGCGATCTTTCACAGGAATACGCAAAGAAACATGGAATAGAGGTCATTCCCCTGCGGGTCCGCTTCGGAGAAACGGAATACCTGGACGGGGTGACGATTACGCCGGAGGACTTCTTCCGGGAGCTGGAGAAGAAGGTTCTTCCGAAAACCAGCCAGATTACGCCCTATCAGTACGATGAATTATTCCGCGCCGCGGCGGATGCCGGAGATGAGGTTGTCTGCATCTGCATGTCTTCGGGTGTCTCCGGAACATGGCAGAACGCCTGCATGGCGGCAGAAGAATATGAAGGCAAAGTATATGTCATCGACAGCAAACAGTTCTGCATCTCTGAGGGAATCCTTGCCCTGGAAGCCGCGAGAATGCGGGATGAGGGGATGAGCGCCCGGGAGATTGCGGAGAAGCTGGAAGAGGATAAGGGACATGCCCACGTCATGTCCGTATTTGAGACCCTGGAGTATCTCCGGCTGGGCGGCCGGATGACCGCGGCAGCGGCCTGGGTAGGCGGCGTGCTGAACCTGAAGCCGGTGCTCACCATCGACGAGGGCGTCGTCCATGTGCTCGCCAAAGCCCGGGGCATGAAGAACGGAAACATGCTGATGCGGAAGCTTTCCGAGAAAGTGGGCGGCATCGACTGGAACCGGCCGGTGCTTTTAGGCTACACCGGCGTAAGCGATATCCGGCTTCGAGAATATATCGAAGACTGCATTGCATCCTACGGAGAAAAGATAAAGAATTTACCTATTGCGAAAGTCGGCGCCTGCATCGGAACCTATGCCGGACCGGGAGCGATCGCTATCGCTTTCTTTGACAAAAACTGAGCCATGCGCAGCGGAAGAAGGAGAACCCTGTGGTCGGGAGCTTGCTCATGACCACAGGGTTCTCCTTCTGAGGATGCATACGGCGAAGCCAGCATGCTGGCGGCTTTGCCGCGAGCTGACAGCATGGCTTAGTTTTTATGCAGCGGAAGAGAGACCGCCGGCCCCTTTCGGGAACCGGCGGTCTCCGTGCGTTTTACGCACCACGTAGGAAACAGGATGTACTGTCAGTTAAGCGCTTCAAATTCTCCGGTGTTGTACTGGACAAGAGCTGCATTGATGTCAGCGACGACAGTGCGGAGCTTGATATCCAGGTCATTCGTGAGCACCTGGAGAACGGCTTTTCTGCCTCTCTCATTCATGATGGGATCCAGAATACGGTTGAACTTGTCGACGATCCACTTGTGATCGATGCCGTCTGTGGCTTCGCCGTTGGCGGAGTATACTTTGGTCTTGTAGATGGTTCCGTCGTTTAACTCGAACTCCACCCATGCAAGACGCTTTTCCGGGAACTGTGCTTCCATCTCCGGATCCATGACGAACTCCAGCTTCTTCATCATCTCGAGAACAGCCGGATTGTTCAGGGCCTTGTTGTTCATCTGGCGGAAGCCCACTTCGCCGCATACGATGGCGGTTGCCACCGGGAAGGCGATGTTGTACTGCGCCTCATCGGTCTCGTGAGGTACAATCTTGGAAAGCTGGGTTGCGGAATCGAAGGTGTGTACGGTAACCTTCTTAATGTCATCGGCTGTGAAGCCCTTCTCCTTCATCATCTCGATGGAGGCCTGGATGGGCTGGTGGCCCCAGCGGCAGCAGGTGTAGGGCTTGAAGTAGAGATTCATGATCTCATAGGTCTTGCCCAGAGTATCCAGGAGATAGCTGTAATCGTCAAACTCCAGCATGTGGAGCTTTGCGGATTCGCCGGCCATGGTATCGAGGGCGGCGAGAGTACCGATCATCGCGCCGAAGGGCACGCCGTCCTTATTCATGGACGGATACTGAACGGAACGCATAACGGGAGTAAGCGGTGCGTGGAATTCTGCCATGGAGAGGGCAGTGTTCATCTGCTCCTTCGTGAATCCGAAGATTCTGCCGATACCGGCTGCCGTGCCGACGGCGCCGT
>DMCD01000277.1 GCA_003445895.1 Lachnoclostridium sp.
CGCTGTTGAACTCGCCGATCGGAATACGGAGCACCTCCGCCACCTCATCAATGAAGGCCCCGGTACCGCCGGCACAGCTGCCGTTCATGCGCATATCATCCACTTCCAGGCGCCCGCTCTCCTTGTCCTTGCGGAAAAAGACGATTTTTGCATCCTGTCCGCCCAGCTCGATGGCAGTCCCCACCTCCCGGTACCGGGTGCGGAGCGCCAGCGCATTGGCCACAACCTCCTGAATAAAGGGAATCCCGGCCGCATCGGCGATCACCTTCGCCCCGGAGCCGGTCATCGCGGCACGAAAAGAACGGCCCAATACAGAATCCGCAAGCCGTTTTACTCCTTCCTGTACGCTTTTTAACTGTTCGGCGTGATGCCTCCTGTAGTCGGCATAGATGATCTCTCCGGTGTCAGGATCCGCTGCTGTCACTTTCGTCGTGGTGGATCCTACATCAATCCCCACGAGATAATACTCACTGTTCTGTCTCTCCTGCATTGTCGCTGCTCCGATTATGTCTATTCCGTCATGTCCCGATTCTGTGAATATATACCTCTCTTGCCAGAATAAACCGGGACCCTTCATTCCACTTCCAGAAGATATCCGCTCTTCTGTGCCATCCGTCCGCCAGTCTCAGATACCAGCTGCCGTCCTCATAGACCCGGACGCCCACCACCAGCACCCAGTGCCATTCCAGGGCCTGGGCCATCAGAAGCATGGCGCAGGGTCTTCCTCTCTTTACGGCGCTGCGGAAGCTTTCCAGGTCATGTACCTTCCTGTGGTCCACCTGGTAACCCAGCGGCAGCACATACCGTTTTGCCCTGGATAGAATCCGGAGAACGGGTCCATTGCCCACTTTCTCATGGACATCATAGAAAACCCGGCCCGACCCGGACTTCGCCTTAATCCGCTCAATCGTAGCCCGGTCCATGTAATACCGGACCAGGTTGGTCAGAAGAACGGCCGCACAGTGGTTCTTCGCCACCCGGGAGTAATCCCCCGTCACCGTCCACTCCCGCTCCAGAGCGTCAGGAATCAGCCATTCCCGGTACTTTCCGGAGGGAAGTGCGTTTTCCGTCATAAATCCGTATGTTTTCATCTTAACCTTACAGTATCCTTCTGAGTACCGCCGCAGCTCCTATCCAGAGCCGGTCCATCAGTGCGCCCTCCACCTGTCCGAGAGGCCCGGTCAGCAGTCCCGTCATCAGCAGTGCCACCAGGATCACCGGCATCACATTCCGTTTCCCGGCAAAAAACCGCCCCAGCGGAGGAAACAGCTCTTCCGCCACATGGGATCCGTCCAGCGGGGGGATGGGAATCAGATTGAAGGTCCCCAGACCCACATTGATGACGGCCGAATACCAGAGTATCACCTGCAGAAAATATCCCGCCTCACTGTCTCCCAGCCGCACGATGGCCAGTCCGTAGAGGATCAGCGAAACAAACGCCAGAATAAAATTGGACACCGGCCCCGCCAGCGAGACAAGGATGATCCCCAGCTTACGGTTTTTATAGTACTGGGGCGCGATGCGCACCGGCTTTGCCCAGCCGAAATGCAGCACCACCAGGCAGATCACGCCCATGGGGTCCAGATGGCGGAGGGGATTCAGCGAAATCCTTCCCTCTCTCTTCGGCGTCGGGTCTCCCAGGGCAAAGGACATCAGGCCGTGGCTCATCTCATGAATGCAGATGGCTGCGAGCGTTCCCGGCAGCGAGAAACATATCTGCCGCAGCTCATCCCAGGGGTTTACGACCGGCCCCATCGTCTTGCCTCCGCCTCATCTGCCGCCTTAAGGTCCGGGTACCCGTATTCCTTTACCATGGCTTCCATGGTCAGAAACGCGAGATTCTGTCCCTTCTTCTGCAGATCCTCCAGAAAGCCCCAGTACTCTGCCAGGGTCCACTCAGAATATGTCTTAAGTTCTCCCCGGAGATAGGTTTCAAAGGAGGTATCGTCCGGCGCATCCTCCGCCGTGGTGAGGGGCCGGTTTCCCGCAGACAGATTCGGATAGGTCTCATAGTACAGGCGCATCCAGCTCACTTCCATCGCCACGATGCGCTCAATCAGCTCCTTCTTTGCATCCGTGAGGGCGGGAAGCAGATGGGCGATTCTGGCAAATGCCTCCGGCGCCGTGGATTCCATCATCCATGCGTATTTTTCCGCCGGAAGATTCCTTCCCTGCTTCTTTGCCTCCTCCAGGTCCGACATATAGCTGTCGACCACAGACTCCGGCCAGGGGGCAAACTGGGATTTCCGCATGGCATGAAATGTGCCCGGATTCTCCTGGCAGTCCGCCTTTCCGCCTTCATTGTTCACATTGCGGAAATCCTCCCACTCCATGGCGATGAGTCTTTCTTTTTTCTCCTCCAACGTCATATCTTATCCCTCCATCACATGGCACCGGGACAGCCTCTCATCCCGGATCCGGGACATGATATCCCAGGTATAAAGCTCCAGGAAGTCTTCCCGGCAGTCGGACAGTCCCGCTTTTCTAAGCTGCGAACCGGTCATCCGGCAGATCTCCTCGATAAGCGCAACCTTCCGGTCCGCGGTATTGACCACGCCGCTTTTTCCTTCCTTCCGGAGGTCTTCCCATGCACTGCTCTGGTCCGGCGTCACCGAAAGCTCCCGCAGCAGCGGCACCGCATCCGAAAGAGCCTTAAGCTCTCCGGCCTTTCTCAGTTCATTCAGTCCGTGCCAGGTCCACTTGTAATAGGGGGCATAGCGCTTATTGAAGAGCCATACCATCTTCATGGCATTCCGCAGAAACTCGTCCAGCGCCAGGGATGCCGCCACCGTATCCTGCCGCAGCATGAGCCGGCCGTAATTATACTGGCCGGACTGGGCCATGCGGGCTGCGCAGGCGGCAATCTTTTTTATCCGCACATCCTCGGGATAATACTTCCGGAGCACCTCCCGAATGGCGGAAAACTCCCCCAGGGGGTCCTCAAATACCTCTCCCGCCGACACCTGGCACAGCTTGTCCTCCGGGAGATAAAGCCAGCGCATCAGGTCCTTCGGCGGCTGCTCCTGACCGATATAACGGCTGTAGAAGGAATGAATCTCCATCACGCCCACCCGGCCGCCTCCTCTGGCACTCACCTGCCTCCGGTATCCGAGAAAACCGTCGGGAAGGCTGTCATAGGCCTCCTGGATCTGCGCACCGTACATCCGGAAATCCTCCGCCGTAAGCCACAGGCAGAAGCCAGGACCAAAATCGTGATCCTGCGAGATATCATCGTCATATCCGAGACACTCCGAACCGTCGCCTATAAGCCCTGCGGCACACCGCGGCATTACCTCAGGGAACTTCTCATAAAGGAGCGGCCGTCCGATGTCAAAATAGTACTGCCTGCAGAGATCCAGTCCTTTCATGACTTCTTCCCCATCTTTTCCTTCACAATCCCGATATTCTTCTCCAGCATGACGCAGTAGTCATTGCGGCCGTAGTGATTCTCCGTCTCCTTCAGGGCCTTCTCATAGGATTCGAGGGCATCCTCATAATTCCCCCGTCTCGTCTCCAGCTCCGCGGAGGCCGCAAGCGCCGCCGCATAGTGGGGATCTCTGCAGCCCTTCGGACTGGCATAATAGATAATGGCCTTTCGGATGTAGTCGTCCGCCTCGTCCAGGCGGTCAAGCTTCATCAGCGCGTAGCTGATATTCACCCATGTGGTGGCCTGCTCCTCCTCACAGTCCTCCTGGGCGGAGATGATCTTAAGCGCCTCCTCCAAAAAGCTCAGCGCCTTTTCATCATCTCCCTTTTCCCCGTAGATCCGGGACATGTTATTAAAGAGTCCCGCCATCTGATAGCTGTTCTCCAGTCCCTGGGCGGCAAAAATATCCGCCGCCTGGGCATACAGCTCCAGAGAACGGTCAAAAAGCTGCGCTCTGGCATACACCGTCGCTGCATTTAACAGGGTGGTGCCATGGGATACGGTGCCGGCTGCTCCCAGCTCATCCACCAGCTTCAGTGCCTCCTCGGCCAGCTCCGCCCCCTGCTTTGCGCGGCCGGTGGTGCGGTACAGCCCGATCAGTTCATTGTAGAAGGTCAGCTTTGCGCCCTTCTCAAACTCCAGGTCGGCATCGCCGATCCAGTTCTTCAGCTGCTTTTCCGCCTGGTTAAGATTACCCTCGGCATACATCTCATCAAGTTTCTGCAGTTTTTCCTGTACTGTCATGGCGTATCCTTTCTCTCTATTTCGCAGGAGTGATAGTCACGGCCGGCTTCCGCATCCGCAAGAATCGTCCGGATATAGGCTTTCATAAAAGACTCCGGCTGGGAAAGCCAGAGGTCAATCCCGGCTTTCTCTTCTTTCAGCGGAATGCGGTTTCCGGCAAAATAGGCATAATTCAGTTCGGAAAATGTCTTCGCGAGAACCTTTTCCTCCCCGGCGGAAGGCCGTTTTGCCTGCTGTCCCAGCTGAATTCCGGTCTGCCGCACCGCCCCCTTCAGGGCATAATTCTTTGCATAGACAGAAAACATCTGAAGATTCGGGTCCATCCAGTGCATCTTCCCGGCCCAGCTGCTGACATCCAGCGGACAGTTTATGTAGGTGAGCACCTTCCCGTTCCAGGAAAGCTCCCCGTACTGGTTCGGGGAAAGGGAAAGAGCGGAGGTGGCAATCTCCGTGACCTTCTCCGTGCGGATGTGCTGCAGATGCATGTGTCCGGAAAGATTGGCAAGGACTCCGTATTTCTCATAGAGGGCAAGGAGCTTCTCGCCGCCTTCAATCCGGAACCCCTTCGCAAACATGGCATTGTGGGCCATCAGGTTCTGGTGGCTTACCGCCAGCACCGGAATGTGATCCTCTGCCGCTTCCTTAAGCATCTTCTCCGTCCACTTAAGAGTCCTGTCCGTAACCCGGCACATGGAGACAGTGGTGGTATCCAGCATCAGTATCCGGAATCCGCCCAGGTCTGCCAGATAGCTCAGCGTATCCGGTGCGCAGTCCTCTGCGTCATTATAGCCGAAGGGCGCGTAAAGATTCCGGAATTCCTTTGCGCTGATGCTTCTTGCCTTTTTGATCTCCGTGCCCGAAAAAGACGCTGCACCCGCATAATCAATGTCATGATTTCCGGGAATCACCAGCACCGTGATGCCGGCCGCCTTAAATGCAGCCAGTTTTCCGGCCAGGGCCTTGTGGCTCTCATACTCCCCGTTGAACGAGAGGTCACCGCTTAATATCAGAACCTGCGGCTTCTTCTGCGCCATCTCCGCGCAGAAGGCATCCATCAGCTCCTCGCTGTAGAGCAGCACCTTCCCGTCGGCCGCATCCACCGTCTTCCGGAAGGCCTCCCCGTTGTCCGTAAGTTTTCTGGTGATGTAGTGCATATCCGTCGCCTGGACGATGGTCAGCGGCTTTTTATCAAAGGAGACCTGCGCCGGCTTTGCTTTCTTTCGTGAAAACCACACCATACACCTCACTCATCCGCCCGCACGGCCCAGCGCATCTTTGTGGAATGGGCTCTGGGGTTGCGGTAGCACTCCTCGGCGGAAGGACGAATCACATCCTCCGCGATATCACTGTAGATGCCGTTCTTTTTGCCTTCCCGGAAGGCCTTCTTCACCAGACGGTCCTCCCCGGAGTGAAATGTGAGAATGGCCGCTCTGCCGCCCGGCTTGAGAATGCCGGGAAGCTTGTCCAGGAAAGCGTACAGGACCTCAAATTCACTGTTCACATCAATGCGCAGCGCCTGAAAGGTCCTCTGGCAGGACTTTCTCACCGCCTCCTCCCGGTCCTTTCCGGTGACGGGGACTGCGCGGCTGATGACATCGGCCAGCTGTCTCGTGGTGTCAATCTTTAATCCCTTCCGGAAGGTCTCCCGGACTTCAGCGGCAATCTCCTCCGCGTAGGGTTCATCGGAATTCTCGTAAAGCATCCCCGCCAGCTCTTCCTCTGACACACTGCGGAGCCGCTCTGCCGCGGACTCCCCGGCCTCCGGGTTCAGCCTGAGATCCAGCGGACCGTCCGCCTTCCAGGTAAAGCCCCTCTCCGGATTGTCAATCTGCATGGAGGAAACCCCAAGGTCTGCCAGGACAAAGTCGAAACGTTCCCCCGGCGCCACCTGGTCACAGTCTGCAAAGTTCAGATGCCGGATGGTCAGAATCTCCGGCCCGAATCCGGCATCGGCCAGGCGCTTTTCTGTCTTTGCCGATTCGATGGGGTCCACATCCGTGGCGTACAGATGTCCCTCGCCCTGAAGCTTGTCCAGCATCTTCCGGGTATGGCCGCCGTAGCCCAGGGTTGCATCATATCCCGTCTGTCCGGGCTGTATCTGCAGAAATTCCAGGATCTCCTCTGCCA
>DMCD01000194.1 GCA_003445895.1 Lachnoclostridium sp.
GCCGGGCCCTGATGTCCCACCCGAAACTGGTGCTTCTCGATGAGCCCTCCATGGGACTCTCCCCGATCTACGTCAACGAGATCTTTAACATCATACAGAAGATCCATGAGGACGGCACGACAGTCCTGCTGGTGGAGCAGAATGCGAAGAAGGCCCTTTCCATCGCCAACAAGGCCTATGTGCTGGAAACCGGCAGCATTACGCTGCGGGGTGATGCAAAGGAACTGATGAATGACGAACGAATAAAGAAGGCCTACCTGAGCGAATAAAACGCCTGCAGACAGGCGGTCTCCGGCTTTACATATAATCTGAAACCCCTTATAATTGTACTGAGAACATCTGTCAATTTACCCAGACAGCGAACAATGTGCAGAAATCGACCGGGGGTTCAGATTATGAGATTAACGTTTATCGGCGCCGACCATGAAGTAACCGGAAGCATGCATGTCATTGAATCCGGCGGAAAGAATATCCTTGTGGACTGCGGTATGGAACAGGGCGTGAATGTCTATGAGAACATGCCTCTGCCCATGGGATACGATCAGATTCATTATGTATTTCTGACGCACGCGCACATTGACCACTGCGGTATGCTGCCCCTGATTTATGCAAAGGGCTTCCGCGGACAGGTCTTTGCGACGCGTGCGACTTGTGATCTGTGCGAGATTATGCTGAAGGACTGCGCGCATATCCAGGAACAGGAAGCCGAGTGGAAGAACCGCAAGGCGATGCGTGCAGGAAAGCCCTCCGAACCGCCGCTTTACACCATGGCGGATGCCGAGGGGGTGCTGGCACTCTTTGTGCCCTGCAACTACGCAGAACAGATACATATCACCGAAGGGATCGATATCCGTTTCACGGACGTGGGACATCTGTTAGGCTCCGCATCCATTGAAGTATGGCTTGAGGAAAACGGAGAGGAGCGGAAGGTCGTGTTCTCCGGTGACCTGGGCAATAAGAACAAGCCTCTGATCCGAAGCCCCCAGTATACCCATCAGGCAGACTATATTGTGATGGAATCCACCTACGGCAACCGGTTCCATAAGGGAATCAACGCCGACCACGTGGATGCCTTTGCCAAGGTAATCCGGGAGACGCTGGAAAAGGGCGGCAATGTCGTCATCCCTGCCTTTGCCGTCGGCCGGACCCAGGAGATCCTGAATTATATCCGCATCATCAAGGAAGAGGGCCTTGTGCCGGGCTTTGAGGATTTCCCGGTTTACCTGGACAGCCCCATGGCCGTGGAAGCCACGGAAGTCTTCCGCGACAACCAGATGGACTGCTATAATGACGAGATTCAGGAGATGGTCCGCCAGGGAAAGAACCCCTGTGCATTCCCGGGGCTGCATCTGTCGGTTACCAGCCAGGAATCCATGAAGATCAACACGGACGAGACGCCGAAGGTCATTATTTCCGCCTCCGGCATGTGTGACGCCGGCCGTGTCAGACATCACTTAAAGCACAACCTCTGGCGTCCGGAATGTACCATCCTGTTTGCCGGTTACCAGGCGGTGGGAACCCTCGGAAGAAGCCTTGTGGACGGAAGAACTGAAGTCAAGCTGTTCGGGGAGTCCATCGAGGTTCTTGCGCGAATCGAAAAAATTGAAGGCCTCAGCGGCCATGCGGACCAGAACGGCCTGCTGGAGTGGATCGGAAACTTCATGAATCATCCGGAGCATGTGTTTGTGGTTCACGGCGATGATGAAGTAACCACGGAGTTCGCGGACGTGATCAAGGAGCGGTACGGCTTCAATGCGGATGCTCCCTTCAGCGGCACGGTATTTGACCTGATCACCGGAGAATTTGTGAAGGTGACCGAGGGCGTGCGCATCGAGAAGGAGAAGTCTCCCTCCGGAAAGGCGCAGGAGATCTTCAACAACCTGCTGGCTGCCTGCGACCGGCTGCGTAAGGTTATCATGCACAATAAGGGCGGAGCCAATCAGGATCTGCAGAAGTTTGCCGACCAGATCAACCGCCTGTGCGACCGCTGGGACAGATAAAGATATTCTGGAAGGATATTTGCATGCATGTAGTGATTTATACCGATGGGGCCGCCCGGGGCAATCCCGACGGCCCCGGAGGCTATGGAGCAGTGATACAGTATACCGACCCGAAGGGGCAGCTTCATGAAAAGGAGCTCTCCGCCGGCTACCGCAAGACCACAAACAACCGCATGGAGCTGATGGCGGCCATCGCTGCGCTGGAGGCCTTAAACAGGCCCTGCCGCGTGGATCTCTGGTCCGATTCCCAGTACCTGGTCAATGCTTTTAATCAGAACTGGATTGACGGCTGGGTAAAGAAGAACTGGATGCGGGGAAAGAACGACCCGGTCAAAAACACGGACCTCTGGAAGCGGCTTCTTAAGGCGAAGGAACCCCATGAAGTGACCTTCCACTGGGTGCGGGGGCACAACGGACACCCGGAGAACGAGCGGTGCGACAGACTGGCCACCACGGCAGCGGACGGAGAGAATCTGCTGACGGATGACAAAGATATATGAGGTCTTGCGAAATAAAATTGCCTGTGCTAAGATAACTCAGTGGCGGCTTTGCCGGCACTGAGTTTTTGCTGTAATTATAACAATCAATCCTAAGGAGGAGATAGACGTGCAGTATCGCGGCGTAAACGAACTCAGGAGAATGTTCCTCGAGTATTTTGAGAGCAAGGGACATCTTGCTATGAAGAGTTTTTCTCTTGTACCCCACAATGACAACAGTCTTCTTATCATCAATTCCGGTATGGCGCCCCTCAAGCCCTATTTTACCGGACAGGAGATTCCGCCGAGAAACCGCGTGACCACATGCCAGAAGTGCATCCGTACCGGCGATATTGAGAATATCGGCAAGGACGGACGCCACGGCACCTTCTTTGAGATG
>DMCD01000106.1:0-2272 GCA_003445895.1 Lachnoclostridium sp.
GAGGTGCGGAAGGCACTGTTAGACACCGGAAAGGCGAAGGAACCTCTCAGGGCCTTCTGCGAGTACAGCAGAAGCTGCGGCATGCCGATCTATGAGATGGATATCCTGGAATACGGGGAGTCCTGCTATGCGGCGATGAAGCGCAGCACCAACGGCGGCGGGGAGAATTCACCGCTCCTTGAGGGGCAGGATGACTATTTTGATATGTTTATGGCAGAGCTTCAGATGATGGAAGGAGAGAACTGATATGGCAAAGAACGTACCGTCCATGGATGCATGGCTTGCAGAGGCGAAAAAGGATGAATCTGCCGCAAAGGTCGGAATGTATCTGGTGCACAACGGTGTGGTCCGCGAGGACGCGAAGGCCAAGGTGCGCCGGGGGGAGGAAGGGACAAAGCCGGTTACGGGCATGTTTTTCTCTTCCGATGAGGAAAAGATCAAAAAAGCGGTGGAAGAAACCTACAAAATGGACGGCATTTATTACATCCGCACCTGGCTGAACGAGGGAGAACTGACGGTGGGAGACGACATCATGTATGTGCTCATCGGCGGCGACATCCGGCCCCATGTGGTTGACGCTCTCCAGTTCCTGGTAGGAAAGATCAAGAACGAGTGCGTTATCGAGACAGAGAAGTACTGATACCTGCGGGGATGCGCGGGGACAGGAGCGCCCGCGCGGAGCAGAGAAGCCCGGACCGGGACAAAACTGACAGAGGACTTAGAACATGACCATAGAATACCCGGATTATTATGAAAAGTTCCGCTGCATCGGCGGAGCATGCCCGGATACGTGCTGTGCGGGCTGGGAAGTGGATATCGATGAGGAGACGGCGGAGTATTATCTTCAGCAGGAAGGGGAATTCGGAGAGCGGCTCCGGTCCCATATGCGTCAGGAGGCAGAAGATGACGGGGAAGCTGCAGATGGGAACGACGGCTGGTATTTCCCCCTGACCTGCGAGGGGCGATGTCCCTTCCTCAACAGGGAGAATCTCTGCGACATCTATACCGCGCTGGGGGAGGAAAGCCTCTGCCAGGTCTGCACGGAGTACCCCCGCTATTTTGCCGGGGCCGGCGACTACCAGCAGGTCGACATGAGTCTCTCCTGCATGGAGCTGGGCCGGATTTTCTTCGGAGAAAAGGACCGGATTCATTATTACCTGTCGGAAAATGATGCCGATGGCGAAGACATTTCCCAGGAGGACCAGGAAAGGCTGGATGACATCATCGGACAGCGGTGCGACTGGACGGACCTGCTGCAGCAGGGCGGGGGGTCGCTGGAAGAAAAGCTTGGGCAGATTTTTGCCGAGGCGGAGGCATCGGAGCTGCTGGATGAGCCGGATGAGGCGATGCTTTCTGTGATGGAATCCCAGGAGGTTCTGGACCACCGCTGGGAGGCGGTTCTTTCGGAAATCAGGGCCGGACTGGAGAAGCTGGAAGAATGGAGACCGGAGCGGGACCTGCCGGAAGAGCAGGCTGCGGATTATGAGGGGTATTTCACAAAGCTTGCGGTCTATTTCCTGTTCCGCTATGCCATCGATGCCTATGCGGACGGCGGGATGCTGCCGGAGCTTGTCATGCTTCGGCGGAGCCTTCGGATGATTCATCTGATGTGCGCGGCGAGGGCGGTGCGGCAGCAGGGAACATTTACCATGGAAGATATGATCGACATTGCGCATATCTATTCCCGGCAGACAGAACACTCTCTGGAAAATGTGGAACTGGTCAAAAACCTTGGGCAGTAAAACGGGAATTGTAAAGAAGACATAATTTGCTTATAATATTACTGAGAACAGCATGGACGGAACGCGGAAAATGGCCGGGTTCCGCATGCGAGTCTTGAAAGATACGGGGAGGCAGAGATGGCGGAACGGAATACCTATCTGAAACGGATATTGATTTTCGCTGCGGCGGGCATCCTGCTGTTTGCGCCCTTCGGCCTGAACCTCAGACCGTCGGATGCGGGCGTTTTCCGGGGCGGATTCGCGCTGGCCGCCGGCATAGTGATTCTGGCCGGGCTTATCTATAACGGGGTTAAACTTTCAAAGATTAAGCCGGTGCCGGTGCTGACGGACAACAAAAAAGAAGAAATCCGCATTCAGAACCTGCTTCGGGACAGCAAGAGCAGGGCGGTGGTCGGAAAGACGGCCGAGAAGGCCCTGGACCAGCTGGAGAGCACCTCGCGAAAGGCTGAGAGCTTCCGGCAGATTGTGGGCGGAAAGTTCGGAGAGACGTCCCTTACATACGGCCGCTACGCCGGCGTTCTGGACCAGGG
>DMCD01000106.1:2411-10780 GCA_003445895.1 Lachnoclostridium sp.
AAAGATGTTTCCAGCGGCACCTACCGGAAGGATGCGGTGGATGATTCTCTGCAGGAGGATCAGCTGGTGCGGATGCAGAAGAGTCTTGCGGACATGAACGCTATTCTGGATTCCAACGAGCATCTGCTGAACATGATGACGACCTGTGTAAACGAGGTGGCGGCTCTTGGGGAGAAGGACAATACCCAGGCCAATGAGGACATTATCGAGGAGATACAGCATCTGATCGAAACCACAAAGTATTATCAGTAAGGAGGAAAAAACATGAGTTTTAACCTGGAATTACCTGATGTAGAAGAAGTGAAGGAGAAGGTGGCTGAAGAACTGGCCGTCACCGATGAAAGACAGCAGACCGTGGACGAGACCGCGAAGCAGAAGGTGGAGGAGATCATGGGCACCGACATTTCGGTGTTCGAGGACAGAAAAAACCTGACCACTGCATTTGAGGAATTCGGCGCGGACGTCATGCGCAAGACGGAGAACAAAAACAGTATTCTTTCCAAGCGCATGGGCGAGCTCTCGAAGGCGGGCTCCGAGTCCGGCGAGGTCGCAAAGGGACTGCAGGAGCTGGCGGAGCAGATGAAGAGCCTGGATCCTTCCATGGTGGATTTCGATCAGAAGGGCCTGTTCGGCAAGATTTCCAATCCGGTAAAGCGGTATTTTGACAAGTATAAAACAGCAGATGCGCAGATTGCGGACATCGTGAAGTCTCTGGAAAACGGCAAGAAGATGCTGAAGAACGACAATGTCACCCTGGAGATTGAGCAGTCCGACATGCGCGGCCTGACCAAGGAGCTGAACGAGAAGATTGCCATGGGCAATGCCCTCGACCAGTATCTGTCCAACGCCATCGAGAATAAAAAGGCAGAGGGCGGCGACGAGGAAAAGGTAAAGTTCGTGGAGGAAGAAGTGCTCTTCCCGCTGCGGCAGCGCATCATGGATTTCCAGCAGATGCAGGTGGTTTCCCAACAGGGCTGCGTGGCCATGGATGTGATCCGCCGCAACAACAACGAGTTGATCCGTGCCGTGGACCGGGCCGAGACCGTAACTGTATCTTCCCTGCGGACCGCCGTGACGGTGGCCGGTGCCCTTTACAATCAGAGAATCGTGCTCGAGAAGGTAAATCTTCTGAATGAGAGCACCAACCGGATGATCGCATCTACAGCAGAGATGCTGAAGACCCAGGGCGTGGAGATCCAGAAACAGGCTTCCGAGGCGATGATCTCCACCGATACACTGAAGAAATCCTTTGAAGATACACTGCAGGCCATGAGTGATATCAGCAGCTACAAGACGGAGGCATTGCCCAGAATCCGTCAGACCATCGAGGAGTTCAAGGAACTGGCGGACATGGGAGAAAAGAAACTGCAGCAGATGGAAGAAGCGGGGGCCTTCATGCCTTCCGAGCAGAAAGAAGCCATCGAAGAGAAGAAGTGATGCAGAGGATGCGTTGATGCGTCGGAGCATCGGATATGAACTGACAGATACAGGAGGAATTGTCCATGGAAGGAAAGCCGGGATGCGGTACGATATTTCTGGCAGTGCTGGCGGTATGCGCAGTACTGTATTACGGGTTTAATGTGACCAGCGTCGGCTGGTTCCTGAAGCTGGTGGTCGCCCTGTTTCTGCTTCTGGTTATCGCCGTTGTAGGACTGGTGACGTGGATTATCATGGATAAGCTGAAGAAGGACAAGCTGGCGGAGGAAGAGAAGGCCAGGAAGGCCGCTGAGGAGAATGCGCACCGGTTTGAGGAAGAGAACAGATCCTGATTGCAGGAAAGATGAACTGTGCCCGGGGCAGAAATACCCCGGGCAGAAGTATGTCCCGGACTGGGAAACCGGGCCGGCGCCGCTGCGGTTTACCGGTGCGGAAATATATGCAGAAAAGAGCACAATAAGGCGGTACGGGTTATAATTATTCACGCATTTAAATAATTAATCATCGTGCAGAGGAAAATGTAAACTGTATGTGCAAAATATATACGAATTCTGCGTTTTAGCCAAAAAAACTGTGAAAAATTATAAAAAGATAGTTGATTTACTATTTGCCGTATGGTATGATTTTATTAAGTTAATAGCTGCCTAGTAGACGGAAGCCTGGCATTAAAGCAATGGGAGTTGCTTTAGTTTAGCCATGCTTTTTTTTGTGGAAAATTGACAGTTATTATAAAGATATCGGAGGATTTTACTTGAAACACCACGAGTTTATACAGGCTGTTGAAGCAAATCCGGTGATTGCTGCAGTAAAGAGTGACGAAGGACTGCGGCATTGCCTGGACACGGATATCGGAATCGTGTTCACCCTATACGGAGACCTCGGGAGCATTGAAAACATCGTGAAACAGATCAAGGACGCCGGAAAAATTGCTATGGTGCACATTGATCTGGTAAATGGAATGCAGCCGAAAGAGGTGTCTCTGGACTTCATCCGGAACCGGACCGGTGCGGACGGCATTATTACCACGAAGTACAGCCTGGTACAGCATGCAAAGAACCTGGAACTCAACACCATACTCCGCATGTTCATGCTGGATTCCACGTCGATGGAAACCCTGGACCGGTACAGCCGCCAGGACAGCGTGCAGCCGGACATCATGGAGCTTCTGCCGGGAACGCTTCTGCCGGATGTCATCCGGAGAGCGAATCAGATCTGCCGGGTGCCGGTGATGGCCAGCGGTCTCATTACCCGGAAAGAGGAGATTATGAATGCACTGAAAAATGGTGCCATCTCCATCTCAACAACCAATGAAACGCTGTGGAATGCTTAATGTGTTAATTTTGTCGGGGAGGAACCCGACCAGAAGATAAAGGAGGTATTACTATGGCAAAGTATGTAATGGCACTGGATGCAGGTACAACCAGCAACAGATGTATCCTTTTCAATGAGAAGGGTGAGATGTGCTCGGTTGCTCAGAAGGAGTTCACCCAGTACTATCCGCAGCCCGGCTGGGTAGAGCATGATGCCAGCGAAATCTGGCAGACACAGCTCTTTGTTGCCCGCGAGGCTATGAAGAAGATTGGTGCTACTTATGAGGACATCGCTGCAATCGGTATTACTAACCAGCGTGAGACCACCATCGTATGGGACAGAAAGACCGGACAGCCTGTTTACCACGCAATTGTATGGCAGTGCCGCAGAACTGCTGATATGAAGGACGAACTGATTGCCAAGTATCCGGGCATCGCAGACGACGCTTATCATAAGACCGGTCTGGTATTTGATCCGTACTTCTCCGGCACAAAGCTTCGCTGGATCCTGAACAATGTTCCGGGCGTGCGCGAGAAGGCTGAGGCCGGCGAGCTCTGCTTCGGTACCGTTGATACATGGCTTATCTACAAGCTGACCAAGGGCAAAGTACATGCAACGGATTACTCCAACGCATCCAGAACCCTGATGTTCAATATCAATACACTGCAGTGGGATGAAGAGCTGTGCAAGCAGCTGGAAGTTCCGATGTGCATGCTGCCGGAAGCAAAGCCGTCCAGCTGCGTATACGGTGAGACCGATCCGGAATTCTTCGGCGGCCCGATCAAGATCGCAGGCGTGGCAGGCGACCAGCAGGCAGCTCTGTTCGGACAGACCTGCTTCGAGCCCGGTATGGCAAAGAACACCTACGGCACAGGCTGCTTCATGCTGATGAATGTCGGCGACAAGCCGCTTTATCCGAACAACGGCCTTCTGACCACCATCGCATGGGGTCTTGACGGCAAGGTTGAGTACGCTCTGGAAGGTTCCGTATTCGTAGCAGGTGCTGCTATCCAGTGGCTCCGCGACGAGGTGAAGCTGGTTGACCAGTCCCCGGATTCCGAGTATTTCGCAACCAGAGTAAAAGATACCAACGGATGCTATGTTGTTCCGGCCTTCACAGGTCTGGGCGCTCCCTACTGGGATCCGTATGCAAGAGGCGCTATCACCGGCCTTACCCGCGGCGTCAACAAGTATCACATCATCCGTGCAACCCTGGAGTCCCTGGCATTCCAGACCAACGATGTTCTGGCAGCCATGGAAGAGGGTTCCGGCGTTAAGCTGAACGCTCTGAAGGTTGACGGCGGCGCCTGCAAGAACAACTTCCTCATGCAGTTCCAGTCCGATATCATCAACGCTCCGGTACATCGTCCGGTATGCGTAGAGACCACCGCTATGGGCGCAAGCTATCTGGCAGGTCTGGCAGTCGGATTCTGGTCCAGCAAGGAAGACGTTATCAAGAACTGGGCTATCGACAAAGAGTTCGAGCCGGCTATGGATGACGCGCTCAGAGCAAAAGAGCTCAAGGGCTGGAAGCAGGCTGTAAAGGCTACCTTCGGCTGGGCAAAAGAGGACTAAGGTGTAAAGGGACCTTATTCTGAATTACAGATTACCAATGTTCGCACCGCTTCGGAGACCGGGCTCCGGTCCCCGGAGCGTGCAGATAAAAAAGGGTTATTACTAAGGAGGTAATGGTATGCAGGCTTATTTAGCAGAGTTTATCGGAACGATGTTCCTGGTTATCCTGGGCGACGGCGTATGCTGCAACGTTAACCTGAACAAGTCGGGAATGAAGGGTGCGGGCACCGTTCACATCCTTATCGGCTGGGGTATGGCAGTTATGGTACCGGCATTCTGCTTCGGCGCAATGTCCGGTGCTCACTTCAATCCGGCAGTAACCATCGGCGTAGCACTTCGCGGCGGCATGCCCTGGGCACAGGTTCCGGGCTATATCGTAGCACAGATGCTCGGCGGTTTCTGCGGCGCAGCAATCCTGATGATTCTTTACGGCGATCACATCAAGGCAACCGATGATGATGCAACCATCCGCGGCTGCTTCTGCACAGGACCGTCCATCCGCAACACCGGACTGAACTTCCTGTCTGAGTTCTTCGCAACCTTCATGCTGGTATTCACACTGGCAGCCATCCCGGGCAACGCCGGTGAATCCGCAGTCAGCTGGTTCCTGGTATACGGCGTCATCGTATCCATGGGCGCTTCCTTCGGCGGCCTTACCGGATATGCAATGAACGCAGCAAGAGATTCCGCTCCGCGTTTCGCTTATCAGCTCCTTGCTCCGAATAAGGGCAAAAAGGATCCTGACTGGGCATACGGCTGGATTCCGCTGATCGCTCCGATCTGCGGCGGTATCGTAGCATCCCTGCTTTACATGGCTGTCTTCGCAGCATAATGGACGGCATGTGCCAAGCGCACATAAACTCGCAACTATAAATAAAAAATGATGCAGAGGGAGGAGACATCAATCAGAGTACGGAGCCCGTACGGTTGGTGGCCCCTCCCTTTTCAAGCGAGAGGAGTATTAACGTGGTTTATGATGTAATAATTATCGGCGCCGGTGTAACCGGAGCGGCCGTGGCGAGGGAGCTTTCCCGCTATAAAGCGGAGGTCTGCGTTCTGGAACGCGGCGAAGATGTCTGCTCCGGAACCTCCAAGGCCAACAGCGCCATTGTCCACGCGGGATATGACTGTGTCCCGGGTTCCATGATGGCGAAGATGAACGTCCGCGGCAACGAGATGATGACAGACCTGTGCAGAGACCTGGACATTCCCTTCGAGAGAAATGGTTCCCTGGTCGTCTGTATCGACAAAGATAATCTTCCGGGTCTGCAGGAGCTCTATGACAGAGGCATAAAGAACGGCGTGCCCGGCATGAAGCTCTTAAGCAGAGACGAAGCCAAGGCGATGGAGCCCCACCTGTCCGACAATGTACAGGGCGCACTCTATGCCGAGACCGCAGGCATCATCTGCCCATTTAAGCTGAATATCGCCATGGCGGAGAATGCGAATGTAAACGGCGTGGACTTCTTCTTCAACACCAACGTCGAGAAGCTCTGCCGGGACGAAGAGGGCATCTGGCATCTCCGGACCTCCAACGGCGAATATAAGACAAAGTGTGTGGTCAATGCAGCCGGCCTCTATTCCGACTATTTCCACAACATGGTCAGCGAAAAGAAGATTCATATCACCCCGCGCCGCGGCGACTACTTCCTGCTGGACAAGACCACGGGCGGATTCGTGAAACACACCATTTTCCCGCAGCCCACCAAATACGGCAAGGGAATCCTGGTAGCTCCGACCATCCACGGCAACACCCTGGTTGGTCCGACGGCCATCGATATCGATGACAAGGAAGACGTTGCAACCCGTCAGGGCGGCTTCGACGAGATTCTGGCGAAGTCCTCCATGTATGTGGACAATGTTCCCGTCCGCCAGGTTATCACCAGCTTCGCAGGCCTCCGTGCCCACGAGGACAATCATGAGTTCATCCTCGGCGAAGTGGAGGATGCACCGGGCTTCATCGACTGCGCCGGCATCGAGTCTCCGGGACTTACCAGCTCCCCGGCCATCGGCGAGTACATCGGCGGCATGATCCGCGACAAGATGGACCTGCAGGCGAAGGAAAGCTGGATCTCTACCAGAAAGGACGTGCTGAATCCGCAGCATCTGTCCCTGGAAGAGAGAAACGAGCTGATCAAGAAAGAACCGGCCTACGGCCGCATCATCTGCCGCTGCGAGTCGGTCACAGAGGGAGAAATCCTCGATGCGATTCACCGTCCGCTGGGCGCAAGATCTCTGGATGCGGTAAAGCGCAGAACCCGCGCCGGCATGGGAAGATGCCAGGCAGGCTTCTGCAGCCCGCGTGTCATGGAGATTCTGCAGCGTGAGCTGGGACTGAAGATGGAAGATATTCATAAGAATGATTCCGGATCCTGGCTTGTCCTGGAACGCACAAAGGAGGTGACAGAATGAGCGCACAGATGAAAGACCATTATAATATTGTCATCATCGGCGGCGGTCCGGCAGGACTTGCAGCAGCTGTTTCCGCAAAGGAAGCGGGAGAGGACGACATTCTGATCCTCGAGCGTGACCATGAGCTGGGCGGCATTCTGAACCAGTGCATTCACAATGGTTTCGGTCTTCACACCTTCAAGGAGGAGTTGACCGGACCGGAGTATGCCTGGAGATTTGAAGAAAAAGTATATGACCTGGGCATTGAGTACAAGCTCAACACCATGGTTATGGATATTTCCGCGGACCGTGTCGTCACTGCAATGAACAAGGAAGACGGCATGTTCCAGATCAAGGCGGGAGCCATCCTCCTGTGCATGGGCTGCAGAGAGCGTCCGAGAGGCGCCCTGAACATTCCGGGCTACCGTCCGGCAGGCATCTTCTCCGCAGGAACCGCACAGAGACTGGTCAACATGGAGGGCTACATGCCCGGCCGTGAGGTCGTCATCCTGGGTTCCGGCGATATCGGACTTATCATGGCGAGACGTATGACCTTCGAGGGCGCCAAGGTTAAGGTTGTAGCAGAGCTTCTGCCTTACTCCGGCGGTCTGAAGAGAAACATCGTACAGTGCCTGAACGACTACGACATCCCGCTGAAGCTTTCCCACACCATCGTGGATATCGAAGGCAAGGAGCACATCTCCGCAGTTACCATCGCAGAAGTCGGTCCTGACCGGAAGCCGATTCCGGGAACCGAAGAGCGCTACACCTGCGACTGCCTGCTTCTGTCCTGCGGCCTGATTCCGGAGAACGAGCTGTCCCGGTCTGCCGGCGTGGACATGAACCCGGTTACCAGCGGCCCTGTGGTCAACGAGAGCCTCGAGACCAGCATCCCCGGCATCTTCGCCTGCGGAAACGTACTGCACGTGCATGACCTGGTGGACTATGTATCCGAGGAAGCAACCCGTGCCGGTAAGAACGCCGTGAAGTTTGTCCGCGGCGAGCTGGACAACACCGAAGGCAAGTGCATTCAGCTGGAAGCTACAAGCGGCGCCCGCTACACCGTACCCTCCACCATCGATCCGGACCGGATGGAGGATCTCCTGACCGTCCGCTTCCGCGTGGGCGATGTCTTCAAGGACAGCTTCGTCAGCGTCTACTTCGATGACGAGCAGGTACAGCACAGAAAGAAACAGATCATGGCACCGGGTGAGATGGAGCAGATCATCCTGAAGAAGGCTGATATCCAGAAATATCCGGACCTGAAGAAGATCACTGTTAAGATTGAGCAGGCTTAAGGAGGGAAGCAGAATGGAGAAAAGAGAACTGATCTGCATCGGCTGCCCCATGGGCTGCCAGATGACAGTAGAGATGGATAAGGGAGAGGTCATTAGCGTTGCCGGCAACACCTGCATGCGCGGAGACATCTATGCCAGAAAAGAAGTAACCAACCCGACGAGAATCGTCACCTCCACAGTGCTGGTTACCGGCGGAAAGAAAAAAGACCGCGTAGCATGCAAAACCGCGACAGACATCCCGAAGGCAAAAATCTTTGACGTCATGCACGTCATCAACCACGCAAAAGCTGCGGCACCGATCAAAATCGGCGACGTGCTGATAAGAGACGTGGCCGGAACTGGGGTAAACGTGATTGC
>DMCD01000195.1:0-3397 GCA_003445895.1 Lachnoclostridium sp.
TTATAATCATTCCTGAGGATATTGTACCATATTTTCAGTGCATAAATGAAGAAAAACACGTATAATAGCAAAAAAAGAAGAGAAATATTCCGGAGGCAGATCATGACAAAGGATAATATGAAAATTACCGTTTTCGGTATCGGCGGCGTAGGCGGCGCCATCGCGGCGATGCTGATGAAAACCTATGGGGACCGGGTCAGTCTCATCGCCCGCGGGAAGAGAAGAGAGCACCTGGAGCAAAATGGTCTGACCATCCATGGCGATTTCACCGGCGAATTCACGGTCATGCCGGTGAAGGTCACAGATAATCCGGCAGACCTTCCGGTGCAGGATATCGTGATTGTGAGCGTGAAGAATGACGCCATCCGGAAGGCAGCGGAACAGATCCGCCCCATGGTCGGGGAAAACACCGTGGTTCTTCCGGTCATGAACGGGGTAACAGGGTATAAAGAGCTGAGAGAACTTCTTCCCTGCGGCATTGTCCTGCCCTCGGTCATCTTTATTGTGTCCATGGCCATGGAGGATTACAGCATCGTCCAGAAGGGAAGATTCTTCCAGGTAAAGAGCGGCAATTATCCGGGAGATGAGAAAAACCGGGCTCTGGCGGAGGAGGTCTGCGGGATTCTTGCAGAGACGGGGATTTCCTGGTCCTTCTCGGAAAATGTGCTGACGGATATCTGGAAAAAGTTCATCCTGAACTGCGCCTACAACGTGGTGACTGCCCGCTGGGCCTGCAATGTGGGCGCCATCAAGGCAGACCCCGAAAGGATGGAAGACTGCCGGAAGCTGATGGACGAGTGTGCGGCAGTTGGACGGGCACAGGGCGTGGAGATTCCGGAGAGCGTTACCGATGAGATGATGAAGCGCATCAGCAAATCCGGCGATACGGACACCAGCTCCCTCAGCCGGGATTTTGAGGCCGGTAGAAGCGGGGAGATGGAGCTCTTCAGCGGCGCCGTGGTGCGCATGGCAGCCGACTGCGGGATTCCGGTGCCCGTGACCGAAGCCTATTATGAAGGCCTTAAGGAGATCGCAGCGGCATTCTGACGAAAGAATCAGGTTATGGAATATGATGTGATTATTATCGGCGGAGGACTTCTGGGCTGCTTTGCCGCAAGGGAGCTTTCCCGGTACAGGCTGCGGACTGCCGTGCTGGAGGCACGGGAGGACGTGTGCACCGGCATCAGCCGGGCCAATTCCGCCATCATCTACGCGGGACAGGATACCCGGCCGGGAACCCTGAAGTCCCGGTACTGCGTGCATGCCAATAAGAACTTTGACAGACTCTGCGCTGAACTCGGAGTCCGCTTTGCGCGCCCCGGCGGCCTGATGGCCTGCTTCGGGGAAGAAGGGTACGGAAGGCTTCTCCGGAAGCAGAAAAAAGGCGGGCAGATGGGGATAGAAGGACTGCGTATGCTTTCCCGGGAAGAAGCGCTGGAGATGGAGCCATTGCTTAACCCGGAGGTGTACCGCGCCCTGTGGATTCCCTCCACCGGTACGGTGATGCCCTGGGAGCTCGGTATCGCCGCGGCGGAAAACGGGGCGGCAAATGGGGCAGAATATCACTTCTGTCAGGAAGTTCTGGCCATTTCCCGGGATGGGAGAGACTTTGTGCTGCAGTGCGAAAAAGAGACCTTCCGCTGCCATGCCCTTTTAAACTGTGCAGGGCTTTATGCCGATGCGGTAAACCGGATGGCCGGCGCAGACCGGTATGTCATCCGGCCTGCGGCAGGAGACTATCTGGTCCTGGATAAGGGAATCCGGACAAAGGTGAATCATATCCTGTTCTGGGAGAAGGAAGGAAAAGAAAAAAGCAAGGGCATGGAAGCCGTTCCCACGGTGGAAGGAAACCTGCTGCTGGGCCCCACGGAGAGACAGGATGAGGTCTGCGATTACCGGACCGACGGCAGGGACCTGGAACAGCTGACAGGTGATGCAAAGCAGCTTCTTCCGCAGCTGGATCTTGCCGTAATCCGAAGCTTTTCCGCCGTCCGGCCCCGGGCCTTCGAGACAGGGGAAGAAGGAGAGGAGCGGGCAGACTGCTTCCGGGTCTGGGCGCCGGAAGAAATTCTCGGATTCTTCAGCATGACGGGCATCGTGACCCCGGGCCTTACCTGCGCCCGGGAGCTGGGAAGGGATGCGGCAGGGCAGATTGCCGCATATCTCGGCGCGGAGGAAACGAAGACATTTTCCGGATCCCGAAGAGCCCCCTTCCGCTTTCGAAGGCTGTCCCCGGAGGAGAGGGCACAGCTTCCGCCCTCAGATAAGACCGACCTTATCTGCCGGTGTGAGCAGGTGACGAGGGAAGAGATTCTGCAGGCCATCCATGCAAATCCCGGCGCCGTGACTCTGGACGGCATTAAGCGCAGGACCTGCGCGGGCATGGGGCGCTGTCAGGGGCAGCGATGCATGACGGAGATTCTGAAGATTCTGGCAGAGGAACGGGGGGTGCCGGCAGAACGGGTAATGAAGGACGGCCCCGGCTCCTGGATCCTGTCGGGAGCGGTTAAGAAAGGCGTATAATAAAACATAATCATAAGCATCAGAAAGTGCTTCGGTTATTTGTTCTTGATATAGCGCTTATTTATGATGCAAATTACACAGAATCCTGTTTTCATGTTATGATGCGAGGGCATAATAATATATCATATCAGGAAACGGGAGGTAAACGTTTATGATTATGCAGGTACTCGACGCAATCGACAGCTTCCTCTACTATCCGGTGCTTGTCATCGTTATGTCGGCTGCAGGTCTTTACTTCAGCGCCCGCATGGGACTGGTACAGATCAGCAAGCTGGGAGAGGCTATCCATGTCCTGAAGACCAGTCCGAGGGACGAGAACGGCGCATCACCGTTCCAGGCACTGATGATTTCCACCGCATCCTGCGTTGGAACCGGTAATATTATCGGCGTATCCACTGCGGTCTGCCTCGGCGGCCCCGGCGCGGTATTCTGGATGACCATCATGGCTCTGATCGGCTGTGCATCTTCCTTTACCGAGTGTACCCTGGCCCAGGTGTACAAGCGGAAAAACAGCGACGGATCCAGCTACGGCGGCCCGGCTTACTACATCGAGGACGCTCTGCACAACAAGGGACTGGCTACAGCATTCGTTGTGTTCCTGCTGCTCACCTACTCCTTCGGTTTCAATCTGCTCTGCTCCTATAACGTACAGTCCACCTTCTCCACTTACAGCTTCTACAAAGAGGGCGTGACTCCGGCCATCATCGGCCTTATCATGGCAGCACTGGTCGGCGTGTGCATCATGGGCGGCGGAAAGAGAATTGAGAAGACCGCAGGCGTTCTGGTTCCGTTTATGGGAATCTGCTACGTGCTGGTGGCTGTCATTGTCCTTGTCATGAGATTCCAGGAGCTGCCGAAGGTTCTCAGCCTGATC
>DMCD01000195.1:3511-16159 GCA_003445895.1 Lachnoclostridium sp.
TGCCTTATGTACGGCGTAAAGCGCGGCCTGTACTCCAATGAGGCGGGCGTTGGTTCCGCACCGAACGCAGCTGCAGCTGCAACCGTATCTCACCCGGTTAAGCAGGGTCTGGTACAGATGCTTTCTGTTTATATCGATACCATCATCCTCTGCAACGCCACTGTTCTGATGTGCATGGCTTCCGGCGTGGAGCCGACCCCGGAGATGGCCGGCGCAGAGTGGGTACAGACCTGCATCGCATCCGTTCTCGGCGGATTCGGCCCGATCTTCATCACCGTGGCTATGCTGCTGTTCTCCTTCACAACGCTGATCGGCAACATCTATTACTGCGAGAACGGTCTGGCTTACCTGAACGGAAAGAAGATGCCGTCCAAGAAATTCATGACCGGCTTCAATATCTTTGCCATCGCTGTTATCTTTGTCGGCGCCATCATCCCGATGGCAGCTGCATGGGACCTGGCTGACATCACCATGGGCGGCATGTGCTTCATCAACCTGATCGCGTGCACCCTGCTCAGCAAGGTTGTCGTAGATACCTACAAGGACTATTTCCGCCAGAAGAAGGAAGGAAAGGATCCGGTATTCCGCGCATCCGCTATCGGTCTTCGCGATGATGAAGTAGATTTCTGGAAGTAATTTCGTCTCATCTGAAAACATATTGTGTAAAACATATTGTGTAAAACAGGAAGGCTCTGCATCAATTCCGGGTGCAGAGCCTCTTCCTTTGGGAAATGCTTACGAAATCCTGCAGGAATCCGCAGAAATGTTAAATTGCCAGCCGGGGTATAACCGTAGTATGATGAAGCTCAGAGACATCAGGTAAAAACAGAAAGGATGAAAAATGGGCAAATTCAGAAATAAAATCCGGGTTCTGGCGCTGTCCCTGCTGCTTGCGGCAGCGGCCGCATACCCGGCATACGCAGAGACAAAAGAAGCCACAGGACCCGGAAGAGAAGTGAAAGAACAGAATCCCCTGGAGCTTGATCTGACAGAACATGATGTCATCGTCACTGAAGAGGGACAGGCCGTGAATTTCCATAACGGCGTTGCCGCCATCTGCCGCCCCGGCGGAAGAGAAGACTATGATCCCATTTACAGCTGCACAGCTTTTGTGGTACGTTATTATCATGACGTATACGGCATGCCGGTGTATAACCTGTGGCAGTACCGGTTTCCGATGGACGGGAAGGGCAATTCCTTTACCATGACGCTCGACCCGAAGCCGGGAGATATCGGATATCAGACCAACGATGAGGGCGGCCCCCACTGGTTTATCGTCAAGCATGTGAACCGGGACAGAAGTGTCGTGGTTCTGGAGCAGAACTGGAAATGGGTGGAGGACGGCATCACGTACTGCACGGTGAACCGCCGGGTGATCCCGGGAGTAACCAGGGAACTGATGTTTTTTACCCGCCCGAGATGAGCGGATACTCTGTGAGAAAAATGATAAAAAGTCCCGGGGTATTGTGCATGAAGGAGGCTTGTGACCTATGAAGATAAGAGATGGTTTTCGAAGGACCGCGGTGTCTTGTTTTATGCTGACTTTTCTTATTATCTGCAGTCTGCTTGCGGCCTGCGGCGGTTCCTCAAAAGATATTTCAGGAACGGACGTGGACGTGGACCTGACAAAACTGGGCGGGAATATCCTCTATGCCCAGGTCTACAGCATGGTCAGCGAGCCGGAGGAGTTCCTGGGAAAGAGCGTGCGCATGGAGGGATTCTTCACCCCCTACGATGAATATGATAAAAAGGGAAATGTGGTCGAAACCCGCATGTCCTGCTTTGTTCCTGACGCCCAGGGGTGCTGCTCCCAGGGAATCGAATTCGTCCTGGACGGCGACTACAAGTATCCGGAGGACTATCCGGAGGTCGGGGATCCCATCACCGTGGAGGGAACCTTTGATACCTATGAAATATACGGCCTGAACCGCTGCCAGCTGCTGGGAGCAACCATGAAGGTCGGAAAAAAATAGAGAAAAAAGCAGAAATGTATTCCGGCAGGACTGCCGCATCAAACAGGATGCGGCAGTCCTTCTTTTTTTCAGCGGATCATATGATGCGGTCCGGATGAGAAAATTGAGAAAAATGGGAAAATGTCAATTTCGGTGGATCTGCGATAGATTCAAGGTTATAATAGCAATAGCGTATCATTTATACATAAGGAGGAGTTCTATGAAAAAACTGAAACAGGCAGCAGCTCTTTCAACTGCAGTTCTGCTGGCAGCGATGACCGGATGCTCCGGCTCTCAGCCTGCAGCAACCACAGCAGCAGAGACACAGGCAGCGGAGGAGACCGCAGCGGAAGAGTCCGCGGAAGCCGGTGCAGAAGAAGGCGCCGGGGAAGAGCAGGCGGCAGAAGGTACTTCTGACAACGTTGTCACCGACGGCAACGGCTGGTATCTCTGGGATGAGAACAATCAGCTGACCATCGACGGCCGCGGCGCGGACGGCAAGGAAGCTGTGGTATCTGCAGGAAAATATGAAGCTTCCCAGGCCGGCCTGGAAGTGATCAAAAAGGGCGGAAACGCCGTGGATGCTGCCGTAGCGGTATCATTTGCCCTGGGCGTATGCGAGCCGCAGGCATCCGGTATCGGCGGAGGTGGCTTCATGACCATCCACAGCGAGGACGGACAGGACACCTTCATCAACTTCCGCGAGATCGCGCCGGCTCTGGCAACCCCGGAGATGTGGCAGAAGGACGCGGAGGGCAACGTTATCTCCAACCAGAAGCAGAAGGGCGGCAAGTCCGTCGGCGTTCCCGGCACCGTCAGAGGTATGGAATATGCATTCCAGAACTTCGGTTCCGGCAATGTTACCTGGGCTGACGTTATCCAGCCGGCCATCGACCTGGCGGAGAACGGCTACAAGGTTTCCCCGACGCTGTACAATGACGCAACCAATTCCTATGACGCCATGATCGACTATCCGGAGCTGGGCAAGGTTTATCTCCGGGAGGACGGACTGAACTATGAGATCGGCGAGACCATCAAGAATCCGGATCTGGCAAAGACCCTGAAGAAGATCGCAGAGGGCGGCGCAGATGCATTCTATACCGGCCCGATTGCCGAGGCTATCGTCAAGGCAACCAACCTCTACGGCGGCGTGATGACCATGGATGACCTGGCAAATTATCAGCCGAAGATCATGGAGCCGGCGAAGGGAACCTACAGAGGCTACCAGATCATTTCCTCCCCGCTTCCGTCTTCCGGCGGCAGCCATGTTATCGAGGGCCTGAATATCCTGGAGAACTTCGACATGTCCTCCTATGAGTATGACTCCAAAGAGAGACTGGGCCTCATGACCGAAGTGCACAAGATGATCTACAATGACCGCGGCAAGTACATGGGCGATCCGGAATTTGTCGAGGTTCCGATCAACGGCATTCTCTCCAAGGAGAGAGCTGCAGAGCTGGCGAAGCTCATCACCCCCGGCGAGTCCGTGGGAGAGTATGAGGAGATCAGCCCCTGGCAGTATGAGCACGAGGATACCACCCACTACTCCGTGGCGGATAAGAACGGCAACATGGTGGCTGTGACCCAGACCGTCAACTACTACTTCGGCTCCAACATCATTCCGGCAGGCACCGGTTTCTGCCTGAACGATGAGATGGATGACTTCTCCGCGGATCCGGAATCCCCGAACGCCATCGCCGGCGGCAAGTGCCCGCTTTCTTCCATGAGCCCGACCGTAGTGCTCAAGGAAGACGGTTCTCCGTTCATGGTTCTCGGTTCTCCGGGCGGCACCACCATCATCACCACCGTGGAAGAGGTTATCTCCAATGTCATCGACTACGGTATGGACATGCAGGAGGCCATCAACGCACCGAGATTCACCAACCGTGCAACCGGCGCTATCTCCTACGAGTCCAGATATGAGCACATGAAAGATCTGGAAGCGATCGGCGACGAGCTGACCGAGTCCGATCCTTACAACCGTTCCTTCGGTTCCGTACAGGCTGTAATGTACGGTGAGGACGGCACGCTGCACGGCGGCGCCGATCCGAGAAGAGACGGCAAAGCTGTTGCTTATTAATCCTTATTTCGCTATAATGTCAGCGTAAGCTGGCTGCATAAGAACTATCCGGGGCCGTCTTCTGACGGCCCCTTTTTGGTATTGATTATGGAACGCGAGATTATCCGGAAATACGGAAGATTTGAGGTACATTTCAACAGAAGGCTCCTGCTGCAGGGGCTGTTTCTTGCGCTTCTGGGACTTCTGGCACCGAGGATTCTTCCCCAGCGTGCCATGGGGATCTACGAGGACCTCTCGGATGCGCTGATTATGAATCATACAGGTTCGCTGCTTTCGGCGGCGGCAAAGCTTGTCCTGCTGAATGTGTGCCGGATGACGCCCCACTATATGGGCGCTTTCCTGGTAAATGACGCCGTTCACTTCTACCATAACGGAAAGCGCAAGCCGCTGGTCAATATTCTTTTCACCTACGCGATGATCCTGGCGATATATCACCTCATCGACATTTTTTACCACATGCACTATGACTTCGGTATTCCGGCCATTCTGACAGTGGCCTTCGTGCTGATACTGTCTTATCTTGACCTGTTTTCCGTCAGCATGTGGAACAAGCTGATTATGGTATTCACGCTGCTGATGAGCTTCCAGTGCCTGGATGTGGTTCCGGGACTCACCCAATACGGATTTGGCCGCGGCGAGGTTTCCATGGATGTGAAAAGCGCGGCGGGACTGATGGGACAGGAACCGGCCCTGCGCATCTTTGCCCTGAGTATCGGTGCGGTGTTCTTTCTGGCGGCCATGATTCAGGTGCAGCTTCTCATCAAGGAGCATGTGGTGAGGGTGACGGAAAAAGAGAACCGGAAGATGGAGAAAGAGCTCTACAATACCCAGCTGGAGGCCCTGCGGATGCGCAATGCCAGCGAGGTGCAGAGTCTGGTGCATGACCTGAAGAGCCCGCTGACCACGGTGCAGGGGCTGGTGAGCCTGGCGGACATGATGGAAGAGAATCCCCGCATCCGGGAGTATTTCGCCCGGATATCCGGGGCGCTGGAAAATATGAGCAACATGATCTCCGAGATTCTCTATGAGAACCGGAAGGATCCGATCGTGATGGAGGACCTGATCCGCACTGTCATGGCACAGGTATCCATCCGGATTCCCGCGGAGAATCTGACCTGCAGGAATGACTGTCCCGAAGCGGAGATTCTGGGCAATAAGATCCGCCTGACCAGAGCGCTGATCAATCTGATCAATAACGCCTGGTCTGCAGTGGATAAAGAGCAGGGGCGGATAGAGATGGATATTTCCCGGAATGCCGGGTGGGTCCGGATAAGGATTAAGGACAATGGCGTCGGCATCCCGGCGGAAGATCTGAACCGGGTCTGGGACCTGGGATACTCCGGACGGGGGTCCACGGGGCTTGGCCTGGCATTTACCAGGCAGGTGGTGGAAAACCACGGGGGAAGTGTTGCGATCACAAGCATAAAGGGAGAAGGAACAGAGGCTCTGGTGCTTCTGCCGGAAAAGAAGGGGGATTCTGGTTATGGCGGAGAAGAAGAAAATTCTGGTGATTGATGATGACAGGGATATTCTGTATACCCTGGAGCAGATCTGCAATTATCAGGAGTGGACACCGCTTCTGGCAAACGGATACCAGGCTGCGGCGGATATCCTGAAGACCGTCATACCGGATCTGATTCTGGTGGACTACCACATGCCCGGGATGGACGGTGTAAGCACCGTGAAGGCCATTCGGAAAACCCTGCTCCACACGCCCATCATTGTACTGACCATCGAAGAATCCGACAAGGTGCTGGGCCGGTTCATGGAGGCGGGGGCCAATGATTACGCTTTAAAGCCTATCAAGGCCCTTGACCTGATCTCCCGCATCAAGGTGCATCTGCAGTTTTCGGAGAAGAGCCAGTATTATCAGAATTACGAGAAGGGCATCAGCTCCGGAACGCTGAAAAAGATTGAGGAGGCCCTGAAGGATATCCGGGATTTCAAGGATATCGACGAGCTGGAACAGATTACCGAGATGAAGAAAAAGACCCTCTACCGGTACTTGCAGTATCTGGTGAGGGAAAAGAAAATGATACAGGACTACTCCTACGGGGATATGGGAAGACCCAGAACCCTGTACCGGTGGAATCCGGAAGAATAGAGCAGCAGAACAGAGATGCTGCAGAGAAAAGCCAGGGGACGGTACCTTACGGTGCCGATCCCCTGGCTTTTTTCAGAAAGAAAACTGCGGCGGTAAGTCCTGCGGCCGCAAGAAGCAGCACAAGGGGCGTCCGGTACCGAAGCTCATAATATACGTCGCCTTCGCCTGCCTTCTGCATCGGAACGGGATCAAAGGGAATCCCGGCCGAGGGGAGCAGGCTTTTCATTTCCAGAAGATGTATCACGGGGACATCCTGGTCCAGAAACCAGGGGATTAAGCCCCGGTGTTCCATGTTCCGGAAGGGTTTCCTAATCAGGCCGTTCGGCGCATCGATCAGGTCATCACCGCCGAAGAAGGCGAATACATTGCCCCCGACGTTGATAAAGCAGCTGACATTGTCGATGCCGCCGCTCTCTTTCAGATAGATGTCCTCCCGGGCAAGAAGGCTTTCCTCCGATGTCTCACAGGAGATGGGGAGTATACCTGCGGCCTCGGCTCTTCTGCCGATGGCCCGGGCCAGTTCCGGGTCAAGCATATCCACGCCCAGGTCCCTGCTTCCGCCCAGAGAATACCAGCGGCTGTGATTTGTAATCAGCTTTTTCGACAGCAGCACCCGCTCCATATCCAGGTAGGCGAAGTTCGGAAGATTGGCTCCGTAGGAGGAGGCGCCGATGGAATGAATGGCGATGGCGCGGGCACCGATGGCATCCAGCGCGCAGAGGGAGGCGATATTCAGCGACGGGAAGGAGCCGGAGAGGTTCAGACAGACGGTATCGCCGGATTCGACGCCCGCCTGCACCAGATAATCTGCGATCATGGCGGCACAGTTGGGATTGGCGGTGGAGCGCTTTGCCTCCAGATTGCCCAGAGAGGTGGTAATCTCCGTGAATTCCTGGCCTACCATGCCGGTCTGATTCGGGTCATCCAGCGGGTCGATGGGATAGCCGGCCTTTATGCGCGCATCCTTCAGGGCTGCATAGCAGGCTTCGGCACGCCCTGCAGCATCCCGCATGAGAGCTGCATGGGGCTTTTCGGCATAGAACCGGGTGGCTTCCAAAAGAAAGACCGAGGCAGCCAGTACAAGAAACAGCACCAGCAGGGTGGTCATGCGGGGAGCCTTGCGAAAATAGGGCTTGTGCATGGGAGAAACTCCTTTATAGCATATGTATCAGAATCAGTGCAAGTCTTGAGAGAAGGACCACGATTCCCAGAGAGAGGAGCGTGGGAACAACCTTCTGGCGCTCCATCTCGCGGCCGAGAATGCCGGGAATCAGCGTTCCGATGGAGATGACGGTGCCGAAGCCGGCCGCGGCGGCCAGAGCCTTCAGCAGAATCCCCACCAGAAGATAGACGGAATACTTCCTGCGGCCGTAGAGAATCATATGGTGGGACAGAAGCCGGACGATTCCCAGGCAGCAGAAGGCCAGAAGAAGCGTTCCCGCCATGCGTAGGGGACTTCCCCAGTGCAGCACAAAATAGGCGGGGACGATGATTCCGCCCGGGGAAAGCCCGGTCAGCTCGGTAAAGAGCAGGGCCAGGAGAATACCGATAATCAGGGTCTGATTCATAACGAAATACCTCGGTTCAGTTCTTCAATCAGGGTATATGCAGGTCCTTTGATGTTGCCGATGCCGGCCAGAAGGGACCCTTTCGGAAGATTCGGGAGTCCGTCCTTCAGAATGCGGATATCGGAAACGCCCGCTTCTTTAAACAGGCGGCGGGGGAGGGGAAGACCCGGTCCCATGAGATAGAGCACATTGCCCTGGTGATTCGGGAAAAACTCCCGGGAAAACAGCAGCGCCCGGTCCGGCCGGTCGGTCCGGTGATTATAGAGAAAGTACACCGTTGGGGGAGCGGTAGCATGGCCCGTCGGGACACCTTCCCGGGCACTCTCTGCAAGCGCCTGCAGGGCGTTTTTAAGGTTCGCCTCCGTGGATTCCGGCTCATTGACCGAGAACAGGTTCAGAAAATGATAGGGCACGCCGTCCGGTCCGGAAACCTCATAGAGACGGTTTACGCCGAAGTCCTCGTGAATTCCGGAAAGCTGTGCTTCGAATGCCTCCCCGGTGATGCCGAGCCGCTCTGCGATGCGTCGTGCGATGGCGATATTGTCGGAGGCATCGCCCTTCGAGGGACAGACGATGAGCTCTGTCCCCAGGCTTCTGCAGCGGCCGCCGAAATAGTGCTCCGCATCCGGATCGGCGCTGACCAGAATCCCCTTTTCGGGAATCACGCCGGAGAGGGCGGCGGCGATTTCTTCTTTCGTCTCGCCCATATCCAGGATGTGGTCGTAGCGCACATTGGTGATGACGCTGATGTCGCCCATGACAATCTGCTCCTGGGCTGTTTTCTGAAGGTCGGGATTGACCGCCATGCACTCGATGATGAGGATTTCCGCGCCCTGCCGGTACGCCTTTCGGAGAATCCGGACCTGTTCGTGGATGGACGCAGGCCCCAGGCGGCGGATGGGGGATTCGATGCCGTTTACATCGATGGTGGCGGCGTCTGTTCCGGTGGTTTTGGTAAATACTTTATATTTTGCCCGCAGCGCCGCATCCAGCGTGCGGCAGGTGCCGGTCTTTCCGCGGATGCCGTTCACGTGGATGACGTGGAGAAAGGAGCGGCGGGCTTTTCGGTTTGCCCGGTATTCCAGGAGGAGATACAGAAAATACAGGGCAATGAGAACACTCACTATAAGCATATCAGTCTCCTTTTCTTCCTTGTTATCATATCGCGTGAAATTCAAAAAATCGACAAAAAAACTCAAAAAATGCGAGAGAAAAATGGGAAAAAATAGACGGTAAATTAGCGCGCTGATATGCTGTTACACGTAAGAAAAATATGAATCCGGCAAAAGCCGGGAAGGGAGAAAAATTATGAAAATGAGAAATGCAGCAATGGCAATGACGATGGCAGCAATGGTGGCACTGAGCGCCTGCGGTGGTTCTTCCAAGCCGGCAGAGACTGCAGCAGCGGCAGCTGAGTCCGCAGCAGAGGCAGTTTCCGAGGCAGCAGGAGAGGCAGCTGAGGCAGCCGGCGCACTGAAGGAGATCGAGGCCGGCATGCTGGAAGGCCCGGTTATTCTGACATCTGTCGGCCAGAGTGCTGATGTAGATATCGTAAACACCCTCTGCACCAAGGCAGGCATTGATCTTGAGAAGAACAACGGCATCACCGCAGATGACCTTCCGGCAGACTGCAAGACCCTGATTCTCGCCGTCGGCGGTTCCTCCAAGGGACTGGGCGCAGCCGGCATCGACGCGGACCAGGAGCTGGCAAGAACCTCTGCACTGCTTGAGAAGGCTAAGGGCCAGGGTACCAAGATTGTGGCCATGCACACCGGCGGTTCCGCAAGACGCGGCACTCTGTCCGATTCCTTTATCGTTCCGGCATTCGAGGCTGCTGACGTGGCAGTTGTTGTTTCCGAGGGCGACCAGGACGGCCTGATGAAGGGCATTCTGGAGAAGAACGGCACACCGGCAGCTTACGTTGGCCAGATTGCGGACTGCGTAGCAACCGTAACCACTCTGTTCGGAAAGTAATTCCCGCGCAGCAATCCGAGTGAATGCTGAGAAGAATGATTCATAAAGGAGTTAAAACATGACAGCTTATGCCATAACATTCTTTCTTATGGTCGGCGTCTTCATGGTCGGCTGCTTTGCCCTGAAGCTTCCGGTTGGTGTTTCCATGCTGTGTGCAGCGCTGGCCGGTGCCATCGAGGGCGGCCTGGGCCTGGAAACCATCCGTATGATGGTGGAAGGCGAGTTCGGCTATGTTGATACCATCCTGACCATCGGCTGCGCCATGATCTTCATGAAGGTCATCGAAGATTCCGGCGCCCTGGATGCGCTGAGCAGCCTGATTATCGAAAAGTTCCACAAGAGACCGGCGATTCTGCTGATTCTTATCATGCTTATCATCATGTTCCCGGGCATGATTACCGGTTCCTCCACCGCAGCGGTTCTGTCCGCCGGTTCCATTATGGCACCGGTTCTGGCACTGATGGGAATTGACGCCGTAACGGCAGGTTCCATCATCGCCATGGGAGGCCTTCTGGGCATGATTGCCCCGCCGGTCAACACCGCAGCCCTGATTATCTGTGCCGGCATCGACGTTCCCTACGTGGGATTCACCGGCCCCCTGGCCCTGATCACCTTCCCGCTGGCGATTCTCTTCGTCCTTCTGCTGGGCTACAAACAGGCAAAGCAGCTGGACTATGAGAAGCTGAAGCCGGCTTTGGTAAAGCAGGATGAGACCAGAAAGCAGTACGGCGTGAAGATCTACATCCCGCTGCTGGTGCTCCTGGCTCTGATGATTATCTTCAAGATTCTGAAGCTGGGCGAAGATATCGGCATGCCGCTGATGTTCCTCATCAGCGCCATCTCCGGACTCTTCACCGGAAGAAAGATTAAGGTTCTGGAGGCGGTTCCGGCTGCCATCCGTACCGCAGCTCCGGTTATGGGTATCCTGATGGGTGTCGGCATGTTCATTGAAGTCATGACCGCCACCGGCGTCAGAGGCCTTATCGTTACCAGCTGCCTCAGACTTCCGTCGGCCCTCTGGCTTCTGGCCTGCGCCATCAGTATCCCGCTGTTCGGTGCGGTATCCTCCTACGGAGCCTGCTCCGTTCTGGGTGTGCCCTTTGCCTACATCTACGCATCGCTTCTCGGCGGCAACTCGGTGGTGGTTCTCGCAGCCATTTCCCTGATTGCCTCCTGCGGAGACATGATGCCCCCGACCGCACTGGCCGGCCTCTTTGCCGCCCAGGTAACGGGTGTGACGCAGTACACAAAGATTCTTAAGAAGTGCCTTATCCCGATGGTGATTCTTCTGGTATGGGCCTGCTTCTTCCTGGCGAATTCCAAGATGATCGCCGGATTATTCTAAAGGAGGTGCAGCGAATATGAGTATTATTACCATTATCTATCTGGGAATTGCGGCACTGGTATTCCTGTGCACCGGCTACAACATGATTTTTAAAGAAGAGAAGATTGCAGACCAGGTCAATGCGGCCATGATCCTCGTGCCGCTCCTGCTGCGGATTCTGCTGATTAAGTAAGGAGGCGAATAGAATGAAGAAAAGCTATATTTCTGCACTCTGCATTCTCGCCTGCGCGGCTGTGATCGGCGGAATTGCGGGAAAGAGTTTTTACACCAAGAGACATTTCAAGGAGGACATCGTCACCGGCGAGCACGTGACAGAGACCTTCATGCTGTCCAAGTACAATCCCAACCTGGAAGGAACCGCGGGCGACACCGAGGTCTATGTCCTGAAGGGTGAAAAGGAGGGCGGTTCGCTCCTGGTTCTGGGTTCCACCCACGCCAATGAGCCGGCCGGCCATATGGCAGCCATCGTTCTGGAGGAGAACGCGAAGGTCAATGCGGGAACCATCTATGTTATTCCCAGCATCTCCAAGTCAGGCTTAAGCCACAACGACCCGCTGGACGGCAGCCCCCAGTACATGCACTTTACCACACCTTCCGGTGAGCAGAGAGTGTTCCAGTACGGTTCCCGTGCGGCGAACCCCATCGACCAGTGGCCGGATCCGGATATCTATACCCATAAGAGTTCCGGTCAGACCCTGTCCGGTTCCGAGACCAGAAACCTGAACCGCTGCTACCCGGGCGTGGAGGACGGTACCCTGTCCGAGAAGGTGGCCTACGCGGTTACCAACATGATCAACACCCTGGAGATTGATATGGAGATCGACCTTCATGAGTCCAGCCCGGAGTATGCGGTAAACAATGCAACCGTTGCTCACGAGCGCGCCATGGGAATCGCCTCCGAGGGTGTTCTGGACCTGCAGCTTGAAGGCATCTCCATGAGCCTGGAGCCATCTCCGGTATCTCTGCACGGCTTAACCCACAGAGAGCTGGGCGACTTCACCAACACCTACGCCCTTCTGATGGAGACCGGAAACCCGTCCCAGGGACGTCTCCGCGGCCGTACCGACGAAGCTCTGGTGCAGACCGGTATCGACCCCTGCTATGTCATCAACTATGACCTGGGACTTCTCTATGTAGACTACAGCTCCGGCAGCTTCCCCATGGAGCTCCGCGTGGGCAGACATCTTGCAGGCATCAGTGCTTACATCAACGCGTTCAACAACAACAGCGACAAAAAGATCGAAGTAGAAGGCATTCCCACCTACGACGAGATGCTGAGCAACAAGGTAGGGTACTACCTGAAATAATCCGGCCACAACAGCGAAGGCGGCGATGCCGCCTGAGCTGAAAGGGCTGATTAGATAAGCACCAAATCACAAAAAGGAGGAAAGTATCTATGAAGAAACAACTGGCACTTGGTATGGCAGTGGTTCTCGGCGCAACATCCCTTGCAGCCTGCAGTACTTCCCAGCCGGCAGCAACCGAAGCAGCCACCGAGGCAGCAGCGGAGGCTGCAGAGTCCGCGGAAGAGACCGAAGCGGCAGCGGAGGAGACAGAGGCGGAAGTAAAAGAGCCCGAAATGTTCCACGGCGAAGAAGTTTGGCTTCCCTTCGACGAGAATCTCG
>DMCD01000081.1 GCA_003445895.1 Lachnoclostridium sp.
CCGGAGGCGGAAACACCGGAGGCGGCAATACGGGAGGCGGTGCAGCAGCTCCGGCACCGGTCCAGGCACCGCCGCCGACACAGGCACCGGCACCGCCGCCGCAGACTGCAGCGCCGAGCAACGGCGGATTTGACAGTCTTGTTGATTTTTACTCCGGAGGCTGATAAACTGTCAGTAGAGAGAAAAACCGGCATTCCGGCCGGAAATTGAGCGTAGAATACTGCAACATGCAAACATGAGGAGATTATTCCGGAAGGGAGAGCATTATGAAAAAGTTTGCGGCAATCGCTGCAGCGGCAGTAATGATGATGATGTCAACCATGACGGTGCAGGCCGGCTGGGCATCCAATGCCATCGGCTGGTGGTATGAGGAAGCCAACGGCAGTTATTATACCAACGCTTTCAAGAACATTAACGGCGCAACCTATTATTTTGGCCCGGACGGTTATATGAAGACGGGCTGGGTACAGGATGAAAACGGCGGATGGCACCTGATGGCGCCCTCCGGCGAACAGCTGACCGGCTGGCAGAAGGTGGGCGATGTCTGGTATTATCTGAACGAGCGCGGCGTCATGCAGACCGGAAAGCTTATGCTGGACAACAACCGGGAGTATCTTATCGATCCTTCGGGAGCGCTGATTGTGAACCGGATTACGGAGTACCAGGGTGCCTGGTATGAGACCGACGCCAACGGCAAGATCATCAAGAACAAGACCACGACCAATGCCGCAGGCAAGAAGATCCGTCACGGCGAGGACGGCTCCATCAGCACCATGAACGATGAGGGCTGGAACCTGATTCTCGGCACGGAGGATTCCGTGGACCTGATGAAGAAGGAACTGGTGGAATACCTGGAGACCTATCACAATGTTTCCGGATTCCGTTCCAAGGCCCGCACACAGCTGAAGAACCACATGCCTTCCGATGAACTGGAGGAGTGGATCGACGAGATGCTGTTCGATTATGAAGATGATGACAATGACTGGTGGGATTAATTAATTCCGCCCGGCCTCTTCAGTAGTATAAGAGACAGGGTGCTGTGCACCCGGGCAGAAAATCCGGCTGCGGCCGGATTTTCCTGTATACATGTAAGAATTTGCAGTAAAGGGGAATGAAAATGGCTTTTTGTACAAACTGCGGCAGTCCTCTTCAGGATGGCGCAAGATTCTGCACATCATGCGGCGCAAAGATAGCTGCGCCTTCTCAGGTACCTGATCCTGCGCCTTTGCCTGAACAGAACGCGGCGCAGGGGATGCCGATGCAGCAGGGTGTTCCCACACCATCCTTCGAGTATCAGGGAGATTATAATCAAATGCCGGCACCGAACCCGCCGAAGAGCAAACTGCCGTTTATTCTCGGCGGAGTATGTGCGCTGTTCGCCGCAGCGGGCATTGCCCTCGGCGCAAGTACACTGATTCTCGGTCATGCGCCCTGGTCCTCCGGAGAGGAAGTCGAAGAAGAGAAGGATAAAGATAAGGACGACAAGAAGGCGAAGAAGGACGAGAAGGAAGACAAAGAGGAGGAGAAGGGGGCGGAGGATTCCGGAAAGGCTGCTTCCTCCGAGGAAGTGACTGCCGCAAAGGAACAGCTTGACGCTGCCGTGCAGAAGGCAGCCTCCTATCTGAGCAATCCGCAGTATTCCGTCCTTTCCCGTTACCAGCAGGAAGCACAGAAGTATCTGGATGACGGGGATGCTGTCCAGGCACAGAAATCCATAAAGAAGCTGGAGAATCTTGCGGGCGCGGCCGGCGGTCAGAGTCCGATTAAGATCGAGGTGGAGCAGGCGGACGCCAGCACCTATCCGAACGTGAAGCTTTACGCCAGAATCTATGAGTCGGCCGGCGGCAATTCCGTCAACGACCTGGAGCAGGACGGGTTCTTCATCACCGAGCAGGTGGGAACGGGAACCTATGCGGAGGTTCCGGTCAGCCGTGCTGTTCAGCTGAACCAGGCAGAGCGCCTGAATATCTGTATGACGGCGGATCTCTCCGGCAGTATGATGGGAAGTCCGCTGCAGGAAGCAAAGACCGTCATGAGCCAGTTCCTGGCGAATGTTCAGCAGCAGGCGGGAGACCAGGTGTCTCTCATCAGCTTCAACAATGAGGTCAGCGTGCATACGGCATTTACCAATGACCTCGGCAGTGTGACGAATGCGGTTAATGCCCTGACCATTCCGCAGGACAAGAGCACAGCTCTGTATGACGCCCTCTATGTTTCACTGCAGCAGACCGCACAGCAGAGCGGTGCCAAGTGCATTATCGCCTTTACCGACGGCGCTGACAATGCAAGCCAGGTTACCCCGGATGCGGTTGCCGCCTATTCCCGCGACCTGAAGATTCCCATCTATATCATCGGCGTCGGAGACCTCAGCAACAGTGCGCAGCTGGAGACGATCGCCTCCGCGGCCGGCGGTTACTACAGGAACGTGGGCCAGATCGGCAGCATGGGTGAGATTTACGACGAGATCTTCCGGAAGCAGAAGGAAATGTACCTGATTGAGTATGTGACCCAGAACTCCCAGGATCAGGTGAGCGCCCGGAATATCGACGTAAACTACGTGGATGATGCGAGAGCAGCCATCGCGGCCTACAGCTATGTGCCGGAGGTTCTGATCCGCCCGACCACGGAAGATTCCCGGATTCTCACCGGTGATTATGTCATTCCGTACAGCGACCGGGAATATGTCACAGCCTCCGCGCTGAGTATGCTGAACGCGGAACAGCTGAGGCTGGCCCGCAATGAGATCTATGCCCGGAAGGGACGTCTCTTCAAGGATCAGCAGCTGCAGCAGTATTTCAACAGCAAGCCCTGGTATCACGGCACCATTGCACCGGACAGCTTCAAGGAGAGCATGCTGAGTGACGTGGAAAAGGCCAATGCATATTTCATCCTGAATTATGAGCGGCTGAAAGGCTATATCAGGTAACAGAAAACATGGATAACGTGAAGCAGGAGAGAATCCTATGAATGATACTTTTCGTGTTTCAGAACAGAATCGGGAAGGCGGCCGGAAGACCGCCTTCCCGATTGCTGCAGTTTTTGCTCTTCTGAGCAGTCTGACTCTTTCGGTATGGTTTATTGTAAATCTGCTGACGATGTATGATTACTTCCGGGAAGCAGGAATTCTGTGGACGCTCATACTCCCGGGACTTATGGCCCTTCTGTGGATTGTGATGACTATCTGTCTCCTGATGCGGAAGAGGAATGCAGTCCTCATCGGATGTCTGGGAATTGCCAGCCTGATCGCGTTCTGGGATCTTGTCCGATACGTGTTTGTTCTTGCACCCGAGAGGTATAATCTTCCGGAGTTTATCGGGTTTACGGGGTATTTTGGCGCTATTTTTCTGATGTGGTTTTTTCTTGCGGCTGCAGCTCTCGTCTGGTTCAATAATGAGAATGGCCGTGCCGCCGGCTTTTTCCGGGCAATCTGGTTCTTTTCCGG
>DMCD01000259.1:0-2214 GCA_003445895.1 Lachnoclostridium sp.
ATGAGAAGAATACAGCGCTTATCGCATTCAAATGCCTCACCCACCTGTCCGAGGTGCACATACTTTTCGATGTTGTCCACGCCCTCTCCTCCGAACTGGCTGTCGTAGAGACGCTGTACCACGTCATAGACATAGAGGCCGTCCTGGGCCTTGGTGGTGGACTTGATATTCCAGATATACAGCGGCGCATCCAAAGCATTTGCCACGGACTGGGCCAGCATGGTTTTTCCGGTTCCGGGCTCTCCCTTCAGCAGAAGGGGTTTCTGCAGCGTCATTGCGATATTGACGGCGGAAAGAAGTTCCTCCGATGCCACGTACTCACTGCTGCCCTTAAAGGTCTGTTCACTCATGTCGATTCGTCCTCCTTCTCTTCTCCCCATTGTACAGGAAACAACGGAAAAAGAGAAATAAAATATTTAAAAAGCCGCCCGCGGAAACCCGCGGACGGCTCCCCAATCAACGATTGGAAATCATGTCAGCTCAATCTAATCAGTCATCAATGACGGTCTTCTTCTCGGTGTCGAAATCAGAGTGATAGAACTCTCCAAGAAGGACTCTGGACTCCGGCATATCCTCAAGAATCGGCCGTGCAACCCAGGTGATGTTCATGTACTGCCTGAGGGAGATGTTCTCGGTGATGATGTTTCCGCCCCAGGTACCGCAGGACATGGAAGATGTCGGCGGCATGCCGTTGAATGCGGAACCGGAGTTGCCGCGGTTGTTCGGCTGGCGAACCATGATACGGGAAACCGGTGCGCAGGAAGCCAGACGATCGATGTGGGAATCATCCCAGCTGTAGATACCGCAGGAGTGACCCTTGCCGCCTACGTTGAAGATGGCCTGCATCATGTCAAGTGCTGCCTGGAACTCGCCCTCATACTTGAACAGGGTAAGGAGTGTGGTCAGCTTCTCGGAGGAGAAGAAGTGATCCTTGCCGATGCCTTCCATTCCGCCGCCGGTAACCATAAGGAACTTCGCGTTGTCCGGAACCTCAAAGCCAGCTGCCTGAGCAAGCTTCTCTGGGAACGCAAGTATCTTGTTGCTCCCTGCGGCTACGACTGTCTGAGTGCCAAAGCCATCGAGGCGACGGGCTTTGACATCATGGGAACCACCGGATACGGCATGCACGGCGTTATCCTGGGCACCCCTGACACCGGTCTTCTGGCCATCAACGAGTCTGTCACCATGCTGAAAAACATGTGTGACGCCGTGGATATCCCGATCCTCGCAGATGCGGAAGGCGGCTTCGGCAACGCCCTGAACGTGGTCCGCACCGTCCGCGAGTATGAGCAGGCAGGTGTGGCCGGCCTGTTCATCGAGGACCAGAAGCAGCCGCCGAACTGCCCCTTCATCAAGCCCGCAGAGGTCATCTCCCAGCGCGAAATGATCGGCAAGATTCACGCGGCCCTGGACGCCCGCGTCGATGAGGACATGCTGATTATCGCCAGAACCGATGCTCCTTACGAGGAGGCCATCGAGAGAGCCAACGCCTACATCGAGGCCGGCGCCGACATGGTAAAGATTCTTCCGAAGACCAAACAGGAGCTGCTGGAGCTGCCCTCGAAGGTCAACGGCCCCATTCACCTGGGCCTCTACCGGAATAAGGGCATCAACGACGGCATGACCGCAAAAGACTGCGGTGAGCTGGGCTACAAGATTCTGACCTATCCGGTCAGCTCCCTCTTCGCCCAGACCTACGCCATCATGCACTACTTTGAGTATCTGAAGAAAAACGAGACCGACGAAGGCTATGACGGCAACTTCATCGAATTTGAAGACTACCTCAAGTTCATCGGTGTCGAGAGAATCAAAGAGATGGGCAAGAAGTACGGATTAAACGAGTAAGACAGATCATAAAGGGCTGTCGTGTGTATTCTGTTACATACGACAGCCCTTTTTTTATAATAACAGAGAATAAAGGAGCGCCCCCAGAATAAGCAGGATGCCGAGGCAGGTCATGAGCAGGGCGAAGGTGAAGTTTCTGGCGATGGGAACCGCAGCCTCTTTCGTCTCCATGCGGAATTCCCACAGTCTTCCGTGATGCTTCGGTTCCAGGCCCTGTACGCCCATCTCCCGCACCAGCGTCATACGCATGAATACAATAAAGGCATCCATGCCGTCCACCAGGATCCGCCCGATAAAGGAGGCGGCAAACATCACACTGTCCGCCAGCCGGCTGAGTATCCGGTTTTCTCCCAGAAGCTCCGCGGTCTT
>DMCD01000259.1:2258-2853 GCA_003445895.1 Lachnoclostridium sp.
GCGGTCTTCCCCGCCGGCTCTTCCAGAAATCGCTTTCCGAAAGGCGCAAGGATCCTGTTCTGTCCGAACACGGCGGCGATTCTTCCGCCGATCTCCGGAAGGACCAGAAGGAGCGCGGGCCGGTAGAGAACATTTTCCAGGTCAAGCCACGCCGGCCAGAGATTCACATAGGAATTCTGACGAAGCAGAACGTGACGCACGATGGTTAGATACAGGATGGCTCCGATTCCCAGGGAGATAAAGCCGCCCTTCAGATTGACCGCCGTAAAGGCCTTAAATTCCAGGATTTCCGGTTCCGATGTCATATATGCCGCAAGCCGGAGCATCACGGCCGGCTGGCCGAGGATGGGCATGGCCAGGGAAGAACTCCCGATGGCCGCCATACTCAGCGGATTCATGCAGGAAGTCTGCCGGTCGAAGGCCTGCTGCCTTTCGCGGTCGCGGTTTTCTTCCATGAAGACGGCGATAAAGATTTTCAGCATGTAGCAGAAGGTAATTCCGCCGGAGAACAGGAATACCCATTCCGCGATGTGCAGGTATCCGGAAAGCCCCGCACAGTGATGAATCCCCTCCACAATTCCCTCATGGAGAAGCG
>DMCD01000169.1 GCA_003445895.1 Lachnoclostridium sp.
CATCCCGCCCGGAGGCGGGACAGTTTGCTTTGCATTTGTAAAGTGTTATCAAACTATAGCGGACGAATCATTCCCGGTCAAATACCAATTGTGCATGTTAGCATCTGCAGGTTTCATCCGGGACACGATTCTGCAGTTTCCGGGGACTGACGCATCAATAAAGCTTGTCAGACAGCTCGGACATCTTCAGGATCTTCTGCTCGTAAGCAACCGCTTCCTTGTCCAGAGCCTCGCACTTCGCGGAGAGCTCTGCAACAAATGCCTCATCCTTGATGGAACCAAGGTTGATCTTGACGTTCAGAAGAGCGCCCAGAACAGCGGTTCTTGCCATCATGGAAGCAACCAGTCCGTCGGTTACGGCGTTGGTATTGCCCTTTGCGATAACAGCCTCGGCAATGGGGAAGATCTTAACTGCGGTCTCTGCGCAGGAAAGCGGAACCTGTGCAGCAGCCTTCAGGCCTTCCTGCATCTTTGCCTTTCTGGCAGCCTTCTGCTCCTCGGTATCCTTCGGCATGCCGATGGCATCCATGTAGATGTTGAAGGATGTGCTGTCCTTATCGATATCGGCGATCAGTTCCTTCTGCAGAGCCTCGGCCTGTGCAGCCAGCTCCTTCATCTCGCCTTCCACTTCCTCATATTTCTTCTTGCCGATGGTCAGATTGGCAACCATGCCGGCAAGTGCTGCGCCCAGCGCACCTGCCAGAGCGGATACGCTGCCGCCGCCCGGCGCCGGAGCGTCGGAAGCGGTAATAGCGGCAAAACCTTCACAGGTTAAATCCTTCAGTAATTCAGCCATGATTATTCCTCCCCCTCAAGAAGTCTGGACTCCATGACCTGCTTGTTCATATCGAAGTCCTCGGTTACCTGCAGATAGTAGCAAGCGGTATCAATCAGAGCTTCCATCGGAAGAAGGCCTACGATCTCGCTCTCAACCGGAACAACGCCGTATCTCTTGGCTTCCATCTTGATAGCCTCGAATGCACGGTACATAGCGGTCTTCTGATAGTTTACCAGGTTCATGGAAACCTGTGCCATGTGTCTGTCGGAGAGGTCTACGCCGATGGACTTGATGAAGCGATAGCCGCCGCTCAGGTGACGGATTCTCCTGGCGATCTTGTTGGCGATCTCCACATCCGGGGTGTTCAGGTTAACGTTGAAAGCAACCAGCGGCATTCTTGCGCCGATAGCGGTTACGCCTGCAGTCGGATGAATGCGGCCGACCGGTCCGAAGTCCGGTGTCCACTTCTCGGTATCCTTCAGCTTCTCCGGCATACCCTCGAACTGGCCCTTTCTTATGGATGCAAGGTTCTGTCTGTGCGGAGCAGTTGCGGAATCCTCATACAGGAATACCGGAATCTCATACTTCTCGCCGACTGCCTTTGCAACTTCCTTCGCGCACTTGTCAGCATCCTCAACGGTGGTGTTGCGGCACGGAATGAAAGGAACTACGTCAACGGCACCCATTCTCGGATGCTGACCCTCATGCTTGGTCATATCGATCAGCTCAACAGCCTTGCCGAAAGACTCTACAACAGCGTCACGCAGCGGCTCCGGCTCACCGATAACGGTAACAACCATACGATTGTGGTTCGGATCGGTCTGATAGTCCAGAAGTCTTACGCCCTTCTTGCCGCGGAAGCAATCGCAGATTTTCTCAACCTTCTCCATGTCGCGTCCTTCGCTGTAATTCGGCACGCACTCAAGTAATTTAGCCATGATAAGTTCCTCCTTTTTCTCTTCAGAACATTATGTTTTTATCTGTTTCAGCACCCGGGATGGGTTTGCTGAAGGTTTACAGGTATCTCACCGCGGCGGCAACTGCTGCCACGCCGTCCAGGGCCTTAAGGGTCCAGTTCTTTTTGCTCAGATCTCCTTCGATCCGGAGTGTATCCCCCGGTGCGAGACGGCTTACATTTCCCTCGTCATCGGTAATGTCCAGATGACCCTTCGGGCAGTAAATCATGATCTCGTCGAACTGCGGCATATCCTGCATCAGGATGCCGCGGAGGTCTGCAGCTTCATTGTCCATCATGCGAAGCGGAATGACCGCGCCCTGGCACTTTCCCTTGCGGAGCATCAGGTTGAAATCCACAACCTTGCCGATGCTCTGGGTATCGTCTGCGCCATCGAAGGAATAGGGCTCGTATTCCTGGAGTTCCAGCCAGCCGCCGCCGTTATGGCGAAGTTCAATCGAACCCTGCAGCGTCATGATAATCCGGTCATAATCCGGAAGACTGGTGAAATCGCTCTCCTCAAGTTCCACGGTGGCGGAACTGAGTCTCCAGAGAAAATCCCGGTCCGCATAGATGCTCTCTCTCGGTTCAATGGAAAGTTCCGTGGTCTTTCCGCCGCTCCAGGCGGTCACCCGGTAATCCTCTCCGTGAAGAACCTGTGCTCTGTATGCCTTCATACGGTCTCCTTTCTCTCAATCGGATGGTCTTAGTATAGCCTTACGCGCCGCTTCCGGTAAAGGTTTTTCCGATGGTCATTCGTCCCCTTCGCTTAAAAATGAAAAGAGGATCCCCCTTCCGGCTTAACAGTTTATCTTTACCGTTTTTTGGAAATATTGTATAATGAAGGGTGTATTATTTTTACGCCGTAAGACGAAGTATACAAATCTGAGGTGAGCTTCATGGATAATACCGATATCAAGATTATCAACATACTACAGAAGAACTGCAAGGCATCGACCCGCGATATCGGAAAAGAAGTTGGACTGACAGCACCGGCTGTCGCCGAACGGATCAACCGTCTGAAAGATTCCGGCGTCATCGAGGGGTTTCATGCCCAGATCAACGAAACACTTCTGGGCAACAATATCTCCGCCTATATTATGGTCAACGTTCCCCCGCGGGACTACGCGGCATTCTGCCGGTTCTGCGAGGAGAGTCCCTCTATTTCCGAGCATCACCATATCGTCGGCCTGAACAATGTTCTTATCCGCATCCGGACCGAGAATTCCCGGACGCTGGACAAACTGCTCGAACAGCTGCGCAAGTTCGGCCTTTCCAACACTTCCGTACTTCTTTCCAGCTACTTTAGCCACAAAGATTTTCCACTGCAGAAAGACTGATATCCAACAGGAGGTGCCCATGCATTTTAATCTCAACGTCATCATGGCAGACCTGGCAGGCAGCCTGGCAGCCCTTGTAGAAACCCCTGTCGATCCTCTCTATTATGCCGCCATCGGTGCAGGTCTTCTGAAAGACCCGACACTTGAGGTAGAACAGGTCGGATTTCTCTGTCCTCCGCTTTACGGCGGAGACGTCCGGCTCGAGATGTGCGGCGCTGAATTCAGCAGCAATGCAGCCCGAGGCGCTGCCTTTATCGCGGCGGACAGGCTCGGCAAAACCGTAGGAGACACGCTGAAGGCTGAGGTTTCCGGATGTCCCGATCTGCTGAAGGTGGAATTCCGTGAGGACGGCCCCTGGATCGACATGCCTCTTGCCTTCTCCATCGAAGCGCTGGAGGTTCCCATCCCCGGGCGTCACTGGCCGGCCAGCTTTCCTACCATCCACCTGGACGGCATCACCCATGTCATCGCCCTGGATGAGGCGCCGGACCAGACGCTGGCAGACAATATCATTCATATCATTTCAAAGAATACCGACGCGGAAGCGGCCGGCGTCATGTTCTTAAACGGCACCGACATGCGTCCCTATGTCTGGGTCAGAAGCACCGATTACCGGGTCTGGGAAGGCAGCTGCTGCAGCGGCACCCTGGCCGCGGCCATCTGGCTTTCCCTGGATTCGGAAGAATCCCCCTTCCATGTGACCCTTTACCAGCCCGGAGGCGTGCTGAAGGCGGAGCTTCTGAAGGTGGATTCCGACATCATCAGCGCCCGCATCGGCGGCCCCGTATCTGTGACCAAATCCATCGTCCACCATCTGGACCTGGATATCTGATTTGCGGTGCACCCTGCAGCCGTATACAGCGATCGAAAAACCCCGAAGAGTCCTGTGCATTCCGGCACAGAATTCTTCGGGGTTTTCGGTTTTTTTGGTCTGTATTTCGGATTCTGCCGTATCGTAAGTTCCGGGCGGTACAGTTTACACCACGCGTCCCACAACCGGCTTTCCGGCTCACCTGCTCCCTCTCGGGACTGGACTTCAAGCAGGGTCTCCGCTCTGTCGGCGCCTCCACAGCCATTGCAGGTCTGT
>DMCD01000164.1 GCA_003445895.1 Lachnoclostridium sp.
TCATACTGCTCGCTGATCTCGCGGACGGTGCGGAAGTTGCCGAGAGACTTGGACATCTTGACGTTGTCGATGTTCAGGAATGCGTTGTGCATCCAGTATCTGGCAAATGGCTCCCCGTTGGCGCACTCGCTCTGGGCGATCTCATTCTCGTGGTGCGGGAATACCAGATCCTCGCCGCCGGCGTGGATGTCGATGGTGGTGCCCAGGTAATGCTTGGACATGACGGAGCACTCGATGTGCCAGCCGGGACGGCCCTCGCACCAGGGAGACTCCCAGTAGGGCTCGCCCTCTTTTTTCGGCTTCCAGAGCACGAAGTCGTTCGGGTCTTCCTTCATATCCTCACCGGTGACCTTCAGCTCCCGGAGACCGGACATCATTTCATCCATATTCTTATGGGAAAGCTTGCCGTAGCCCGGGTCGGAGGAAACGCGGAAATACACGGTGCCGTCCTTGGCCACATAGGCATGGCCCTTATCGATGAGGGTCTGAATCATGTCGATCATGCCGCCGATCTCCTCGGTCGCCAGGGGATGGGTGGTGGCCGGGCGCACGTTCATGCCCTCCATATCCTTCTTGCACTCTTCGATGTAGCGCTTGGAAATGGTCTCGGAATCGACGCCCTCTTCATTGGCCTTCTTGATGATCTTGTCATCCACGTCCGTGAAGTTGGACACGTAGTTTACCTTGTAGCCCTTGTACTCCAAGTAGCGGCGCACCGTGTCGAAGACGATCATCGGGCGGGCGTTGCCGATATGGATAAAGTTGTAGACCGTCGGTCCGCAGACATACATCCGGACCTCTCCCTCATGCAGGGGAACGAATTCTTCCTTCGTGCGGGTCAGAGTATTGAAAATCTTCATACATTCACCTCATATATTCAGTGTATCTTTACCGTTTCTGCCGGAAAAGATAAAAGGCAGATCGGAATTTTGATCTGCCTTTTATCTTAACATATTGATTCATGAATTGCTACCGGAATCTTGCGTTAAGCGGCCCGGACAGCCGGGACAGCCGCCCATGACCGGGCCCATTCCGACAAAATCGTTCACGAACTGCAGAAGGGCGATGGCCTGCGCTGCGATACCCTCCCCGGTGCCGGTAAATCCGAGCCCTTCCTCCGTGGTTGCCTTGACGCTCACCTGGGATGTCTCAATCCCCAGGGCCTCTGCGATATTCTCCGCCATCTGCGGCCGGTAGGGCAGCAGCTTCGGCTTCTGGCAGATGATGGTGGAATCGATATTCTCCACCACATACCCGTGCTCCTCCAGCACCTCTCCCACCTTCTTCAGAAGGGCGATACTGTCGGCACCTTCGTAAGCGGGGTCACTATCCGGGAACAGCATCCCGATATCTCCCAGCGCCGCGGCGCCCAGAAGGGCGTCCATCACGGCGTGGGTCAGCACATCCGCGTCGGAGTGCCCCAGAAGCCCCTTCTCATAGGGGATCTTTACCCCGCCGAGGATGAGATCTCTCCCCTCGGTCAGTCTGTGCACATCATATCCCTGTCCGATTCTCATATCTTCCTAACCTCTGTCTCTTACAGAATCATCCGCACCTTTCGCTCGATACAGCCGACCGACAGGTCGCAGATCCGTTCTCCGGTGCTCTCGCCGTCTGCGTGGAACATCACCGGCTCCTCCGTGTGTATCTCCAGGTCACGGCACTGATAAATGCGCAGTCCCCGCAGATAGGTTTTGCCGGCCCTTGCCGCCAGCAGCATATTTCCCACGTCTCTCCTGCTGGAGTGGCTCATCACGCAGACCTCCAGCCGTCCGTCGCTGTCCACCGCGTAGGGCGCAAACCGCAGCCCGCTGCACTCATAGGGCTGCAGCTGGGCGCTCACGAAATATATGTTGTTGAATTCGACTCTCTTTACGCCGTCCAGGATAATATACCCCCGGCAGGGCTTTGCTCTGAAAAATGCCCCCGCCTTCGCGCACAGTCCGCCCACCCGGTTCAGCCTGAGCCTGCTGAGGAGCGGCTTCAGAGCCGCGTTGTCCTCTCTCCAGGACATATCCGCGTCCAGCCCCATGCCCGCGCTGACGATAAACCGGCGGTGCTTTGAGGATTCCTGCCCGTAGGTGATGACACCGTAATCGATGGAGCGCACATTCTTTGCCCTGAAAATCCGCTTCATGCATCTCGCCGGGGAGGAAGGGAGCCGGAGACTTCTTGCCAGGTCATTGCCCACGCCCACCGGCACATATCCGAGGGTCACGGCGCTGTCCAGGCAGAGGCCGTTCAGCACATCGCTGAAGGTGCCGTCCCCGCCAACCACAACGATCGTTTTTTCATCTTCCGCGCCGGCTGTCAGCTCCGCCGCAAAGTTCTTGGCTTCTCCTGCTGATCCGGTGAGAAATGCTTCGTATTCAATTCCCTTACGGGTAAGTATCTTCTCTATCTTCTGCCATGTCTTCAGGCCGCTGCCGCAGCCGGAATGGGGATTCACGATAAAATAATACATCTCGGCCTCCCTACAGTCGAGTATTGACTACGAAGCTAGTATATCACACTTCTCTATAAGGAATGATAAACAAAGTATAAAATCAGCGGAACCGGTATTTCATTTGGGAATATCGCGCCCGGATCCGTGCAGGCACATCCGGCCATCCTGCGCGCTGCGCACATCTCGCGGCAAAGCCGCTTCGATGTACGTTGGCCTGCAGATGTCCGCCTGCTTTCGCAGCTGTCCACAGGCCTCGCGCATCGCGGCCGGATCCGTGCAGGCACGTCCGGCCCCTCTGCGCTCAGCCTGTACGCGCCGCCTCCGGCGGCCGCCTGCAGGCTGTATCGCACAAAAAAACGGAAGTTCTGCAACTTCCGTTTTCTTCGTAGCGGGAGGGGGACTTGAACCCTCGACACTGCGGGTATGAACCGCATGCTCTAGCCAGCTGAGCTACCCCGCCATATTCTGTTATATGGGGCCTACAGGGCTCGAACCTGTGACCCTCTGCTTGTAAGGCAGATGCTCTCCCAGCTGAGCTAAGACCCCAAAGTCTTCCGCGGTACCCCGCAGCGACTTTGTTAGTATAATCGCAAATGGGACAAATGTCAACCGGTTTTAAAACTTTTTTGTGAAAGAGAACGAAAGGCAACAGTCCGTCCTCCCCTTCCGTCTTCCCCGTTCCGATTAGGATTGACTACCATCATTTTCAGATGCTAGACTCTGCTTGTTTCCCGAACTTTACATCCTATGGAGAAGTTATGACACAGACACTTCTTTTCATCATAAACAGCATTCTGCTGGGAATCGGCCTTGCCATGGATGCCTTTTCCGTATCCTGCGTCAGCGGCCTCCGGGAGCCCCGGATGGCGCGCGGGCGCATGGCACTCATTGCCGGCACCTTCGCCTTTTTCCAGTTTCTCATGCCGGTGGCCGGCTGGTTCTGCGTCCACACCATCGTGGAGTATTTCCGGATCTTTGAGCGGGCCATCCCCTGGATCGCCCTGGGCCTTCTCCTCTTTATCGGCGGCGGCATGCTCCGGGAAGGGCTTGCGGAATCTGCCGCCTCCCACGATGATGCGGCAGGAGAATCCCTGCAGACCGCAGGCGAACATGGAGTCCTCACACCGACGGCCCTCTTCCTTCAGGGAATCGCCACCTCCATCGACGCCCTCTCGGTGGGCTTCACCATCGCAGACTACAGCCCCCTCCGGGCCTTTCTCTGCGCCCTTATCATCGCGGCGGTCACCTTCGTGATCTGCCTCTTCGGCATCCGCCTCGGCAAGATCTTCGGCACCCGCCTCTCCGGAAAAGCCTCCATCCTCGGCGGCATCATCCTCATCGCCATCGGCCTGGAGATCTTCCTTACCGGCACCGTGCTGAAGTAGCTGTTTCCG
>DMCD01000203.1:0-2035 GCA_003445895.1 Lachnoclostridium sp.
AGGGCAACGATCAGGTCCGCTTTGAGCTGGCGATCAAGCACTTCGCACCGGAGCTGGATGTCATCGCTCCGTGGCGTTTCTGGGAGCTGAACTCCCGCGAGAAGGAGATTGCATACGCGGAGGCCCACAACATTCCGCTGAAGATCAATAAAGAGACCAACTATTCCAAGGATAAGAACCTGTGGCACTTAAGCCATGAGGGTCTGGATCTGGAGGAGCCGGCCAATGAGGCACCCATCAACAAGCCGGGCTTCCTGGAGATGGGCTGCTCCCCGGAGCAGGCGCCGGATGAGGCAGAGTATGTATTCATCCACTTTGAGAAGGGCGTTCCCACATCCGTAAATGGTGAAGCTATGGAGCCGCTTCAGATTGTAGAGTGCCTGAACAAGATCGGCGGAAAGCACGGCGTGGGCATCCTCGACATCGTGGAGAACCGTCTGGTGGGCATGAAGAGCCGCGGCGTGTATGAGACCCCCGGCGGAACCATCCTCTATGCCGCCCACGAGAAGCTGGAAGAGATCACCCTGGATCGGGAGACCCAGCACTACAAGGCCATGATGGCCATGAAGTTCGCGGATCTGGTATACAACGGCCAGTGGTATACACCGCTCAGAAAGGCCATGAGCGCCTTCGTGGATTCCACCCAGGAGACCGTGACCGGCGATGTGAAGCTGAAGCTCTACAAGGGCAACATCATTCCCGCCTCCGTCACCTCCCCCTACAGCCTGTTCTCCGAGGGCATGGCGACCTTCAATGAGGATGACTGCTACAACCAGGCGGATTCCGCAGGCTTCATCAACCTGTTCGGCCTGCCGATCAAGGTGCGCGCCCTGAACAGCAGGGAGCTGGAGAGCAAGTGCGGCGAGTCCTTCCCGGACGTGGAATAAACCGGCAGCGGGAATCTGCGACATAAAAGAGTCAGGAGTACATAATATATGGCAAAGATGTGGGCAGGCCGGTTCGGCAAGGAGACAGACCGGCTGGTAGATGATTTTAATACGTCCCTTCCCTTTGACTGCCGCCTGTACCGGGAGGATATCACCGGTTCCATGGCGCACGCGAAGATGCTGGGGAAGCAGGGAATTATCGAGGCTTCCGAGGCCGAAAAGATCGTGGAAGGGCTTCAGGGGATCCTGAATGATATGGAAAATGGCGTCATCGGGTTTGACTCGGACGCAGAAGACATTCATATGTATGTGGAGGAGATCCTGACAGAGCGGATCGGCGATGCCGGTAAGCGCCTGCACACATCCCGGTCGAGAAATGACCAGGTGGCCCTGGATATGCGCCTCTGGACAAAGAAGGAGATCCGGGAGATCAAATCTCTGGTACTGAAATTGATGGAGGCCCTCTCCGCCAGCGCGAAGGACAACCTGAAGACGGTCATGCCGGGATATACCCATCTGCAGCGGGCACAGCCGGTCACCTTCGGGCATTACATGATGGCTTATGCCAATATGCTCCGGCGGGATGTGCTCCGCCTGGAGAATACCCTGGAGCTGATGGATGACATGCCGTTAGGCTCCGGTGCCCTGGCCTCCACGACCCATCCCATTGACCGGGATTTCGTGAGAGAGCAGCTGGGATTTGCGAGAATTACCGATAATTCTCTGGACGGCGTTTCCGACAGAGATTACTGCGTGGAGCTCTGCTCCGACCTGTCGGTTCTGATGATGCATCTGTCCCGGTTCTCCGAGGAAATCATCCTCTGGTGCTCCTGGGAGTTTAAGTTTGTGGAGCTGGACGATGCATTTTCCACCGGTTCCTCCATCATGCCGCAGAAAAAGAATCCGGATGTGTGCGAGCTCATCCGCGGAAAGACCGGCAGGGTTTACGGGTCTCTGATGACGCTCCTCACGGTGCTGAAGGGACTGCCGCTGGCCTACAACAAGGACATGCAGGAGGATAAGGAAGCGGTATTTGACGCGGTGGACAACGTGAAGATGTGCCTTAAGGTGCTGACACCCATGTTTGCCACCATGCGGGTACTGCCGGAGAACATGAAGAAGGCGGCAAACCGGGGCTTCATCAACGC
>DMCD01000203.1:2065-3262 GCA_003445895.1 Lachnoclostridium sp.
ACGGACTGCGCCGACTATCTCACCAAGAAGGGCGTTCCTTTCCGGGATGCCTATCATATCACCGGAACGCTGGTGGCGGAGTGCGTCGCGAGTAAAAAGGGACTTTCCGACCTGAGCCTTGAGGAATTCCGGGCTCACTCCGATGTATTTGATAAAGATATTTACGAAGCCATTGACCTGATTACCTGTGTCAGAGGCAGAAAGGTGCCGGGAGGGCCGGCGCCGGAGGAAGTGGAACGGCAGATCCGGAGGATCGACGCCTTTATCGCAGAACGGGGGTAAGCATATGGGAAAACCTGTAATCTACATTGACGGGCAGTCGGGCACGACGGGACTCCAGATTCGAGAGCGTCTCGCAAAGAGAGAGGACCTGGAGCTGGCCATCATCCCGGAAGAGAAGCGGCACGACAATGAGGAACGGAAAAAGTATCTGAACTCGGCGGACATCGTGTTTTTCTGCCTGCCGGACGACGCCGCGAGAGAAGCGGCGGCGATGATTGAGAATCCCGCCGTGCGGGTGATTGACGCTTCCACCGCCCACCGGGTGGCCGAAGGATGGGATTACGGGATTCCGGAGCTTTCCACACAGCACAGAACAAGAATTAAAGAGTCGAAGCGGGTGGCCAACCCGGGATGCCATGCGACCGGATTTATCACTTCGGTGTATCCTCTGGTAGCCATGGGCATCATCCCGAAGGACCTGCCGCTGACCGTCTTTTCCCTGACCGGATATTCCGGCGGCGGAAAGAAGATGATCGCCGAATATGAGGCGGAGGGCAGAGACCATCTGCTGGATGCGCCGAGAGTCTACGGCCTCACCCTTCATCACAAGCACCTGCCGGAGATGCAGAAGGTCTGCGGGCTGGACGTGCCGCCGGTATTCATCCCGGTGGTGGACGACTATTACAAGGGCATGGCGGTGACGGTGATGCTTCACACCGCACAGCTTAATGGTCATCCCTCGGCAGCAGACGTGCAGAAGAAGCTTTCCGAGTGGTATCTCGGCGAACCGCTGCTGAAGGTCCATGAAGGTCCCTGGGAGGGCATGATTTCCGCAGGAACCTATGAGGGCAGAGATTCCCTGGAGCTTATTGTCAGCGGCCATGAGGACCAGATCGCCATTACGGCGCTGTTTGACAACCTGGGCAAGGGAGCCAGCGGCGCAGCGGTGCAGAATATGAATCTGATGCTGGGGCT
>DMCD01000203.1:3389-4217 GCA_003445895.1 Lachnoclostridium sp.
GGCGGCGTATGTGCCGCAAAAGGATTCAAGGCCGGCGCGATTCACGCCGGAATTCGCAGGAAAAAGGGAAAATCAGATCTTGCCATGATCTGTTCGGATGTAATCTGCAGCGCGGCGGGCGTATTTACCAGAAATAAGGTGAAGGCATCCCCGATTCTGCTGGACTTAGAACACCTGAAAAACGGACAGGCCCAGGCCATCATCTGCAATTCCGGCAATGCCAATGCCTGCGCCCCCTTCGGAATGGAGAATGCCGTCCGCCAGGCAAAGGCCGCGGCAAGAGCGCTGGGAATCGCCGAGGAGAATGTGCTGGTTTCTTCCACCGGCGTTATCGGACAGACCCTGAATGTGCAGGCGATTGAAGACCATGCAGCCGATATCGAGATGAAGTACGATAATTCGGAAGCGGCGGCCGTCGCCATCATGACCACCGACACAAAGCCGAAGAGCTGTGCCGTGGAATTTGAGGCCGGCGGCAAAACCTGCCGGATCGGCGGCATCTGCAAGGGTTCCGGCATGATCCACATCAACATGGGAACCATGCTGTGCTTCATCACCACCGACTGCGCTATCAGCGCGGAGATGCTTCACAAGGCACTTAAGGAGAATGTCCGCACCACCGTGAACCGCGTGTCCGTGGACGGCGATACCTCCACCAACGACAGCTGCATGATTCTGGCCAATGGTCTCGCCGGCAATGCATGCATCGAGAGCGAGGGAGCGGATTTTGACGCCTTCTCCGCAGCACTTCATGAGATTCTCGTGGACCTGGCAAAGAAGATTGCCGGTGACGGCGAGGGCTGCACAAGACTGATGACCGTCAATGTC
>DMCD01000203.1:4328-4746 GCA_003445895.1 Lachnoclostridium sp.
GCCAACTGGGGACGCGTTCTCTGCGCCATGGGATATTCCGGCGCGGATTTTGACCCGGAGAAGGTCAATGTGGCATTTGCCTCGAAGGTGGGAACCATTGCCGTATGCGAGAACGGACGGGGCCTGGATTTTGACGAGGATCTGGCCAAGAAGATTCTCTCCGAGGATTCCGTGGAAATCAATGTAACTATGGACGAGGGCGATGCGAGCGTCACCTGCTGGGGATGCGACCTGACCTACGATTATGTGAAGATTAACGGAGATTACAGAACGTGATGAAATTAAATCCGGAAGACAGGGCCGGGATCCTGGCAGAGGCGCTGCCTTACATCCAGGAATACTACGGCGAGACAGTGGTGGTAAAGTACGGCGGCAACGCCATGACCAGCGAGGAGCTGAAGCACGATGTCATAAGGGA
>DMCD01000203.1:4883-12793 GCA_003445895.1 Lachnoclostridium sp.
TGAAGAAGATCAACAAGAAATCCGAATTTGTCAACGGACTCCGCTATACCGATGAGGAGACCATGGACGTGGTCCAGATGGTACTCTGCGGCAAGGTCAACAAGAACCTGGTAACCCTCCTGGACAAGGCAGGCGGCCGGGGCGTCGGTCTCGGCGGTATGGACGGCGGTCTGTTCCGTGCGGTCCGCAAGGTGGACGAGGACGGCACCGATTACGGCCTGGTCGGCGAGATCACGGAGGTTCATCCGAAGATTATCACCGACATGCTGGAGCAGGGATTTATCCCGGTAGTCTCTTCGGTGGCGGCGGGCGTCGACGCGGACACCAATTACAATATCAATGCGGATATCGCGGCAGAAAAGCTGGCCATCGCGCTGAAGGCCAAGAAGCTGATTCTGCTCACGGACGTGAGAGGACTGATGCGGGATCCGAAGGATGATTCTACCCTTATCCCGAGACTGAAGGTCTACGAGGTGCCGGCCCTGGTGCAGAGCGGCATCATCTCCGGCGGCATGATTCCCAAGGTGGAGTGCTGCGTGGAGGCGGTAACCCACGGCGTAGAGCGGGCCAATATCCAGGACGGAAGAGTGCCCCACTCTATTCTTATCGAGCTTCTGAGCAATGAGGGCGTCGGGACCATGTTCTCCTGATGCTAAAAATCAGCAGGCGTGCGCAGGTCCCGCGGACGGGACCTGAACAGCGGTACAGACCGGAAAGGAATAATACTATGAGCTTTGAGGAACTCAAACAGGCGGAATCCCAGTATCTCATGCAGACCTACGGCCGTTTCCAGGTGGCCTTCGAAAAGGGACAGGGCGCAACACTCTGGGATGTGGACGGCAAGGCCTATATTGATCTGACCTCGGGTATCGGCGTCAACTGCCTCGGCCACAATTTCCAGGCACTCTCTGACGCCATAGCAGATCAGGCCCACAAGCTGATGCATGTGAGCAATCTGTACTACACCGAGCCCATGATCCGGGCGGCGGAGAAGCTGGTCAAGGCCACGGGCATGCGCCGGGTATTCTTCGGCAACTCCGGTGCCGAGGCCAACGAGGGCATGATCAAGGTGGCAAGAAAGTACTCCTATGACAAGTACGGTGCCGGCCGCGACAAGATCATCACTCTGGTGAATTCCTTCCACGGCAGAACCGTGACGACCCTGAAGGCGACCGGACAGGATCATTTCCACCAGTATTTCTTCCCCTTCACCGAGGGCTTTGACTACGCGGAGGCGGACAATCTGGAGGATCTGAAGGCCAAGGCGGACGATAAGACCTGCGCCGTCATGATGGAGCTGATCCAGGGCGAGTCCGGCGTGCGTCCTTTGGACAAGGATTATGTGAAGGCAGCCTATGAGTACTGCAAGGAGCGGGATATCCTGTTCCTGGTGGACGAGGTGCAGACCGGTGTCGGCCGTACCGGAAAGCTGTTTTCCTATGAGCATTTTGATATTCAGCCGGATATCATCAGCATGGCAAAGGCCATCGGCGGCGGACTTCCGCTGGGCGCCGTCATGGTGGGCGAGAAGTGCGCAGATGTCATGACCGCAGGTACCCACGGCTCAACCTTCGGCGGTAACCCGATGGTCTGCACGGCAGCCAATGTGGTTCTGGATACGGTGAATACACCGGAGTTCCTGGAGGAGGTTACGAAGAAGGGCGAGTACCTGAAGGAAGCTGTCCTGGGAATCGGCTCTCCCGAAATCTGCGGCGTGCGCGGCATGGGCCTGATGATCGGCATCGTGCTGGCCAACCCGGAGAAGAGAGCAGACTTTGTGAAGGCACTTCTGGCCGAGGGCGTCACCGTCCTCACAGCCGGAAAGGACGTGATCCGTCTTCTTCCGCCGCTGGTTATCACAAAGGAAGAGATGGACACTGCCATCGCTGCAATGAAAAAGGTGTTCTGCTGATGAACTTTCAGCAGAATGAATCGAAGCGATTTATCGCTTTCGTGAATGCCCGGCCTTCTGCGGATTGACATAAATTTATCGGATTGGTATAATTTTATCTGTAGCGTCGACCGGAGAAGAGAGGCAGAAGCTGTGGAAAATAAAGAGATATCAAAGGCCGTTATTGCGAGACTGCCGCGATATTATCGGTATCTTGGCGAGCTGATTGAGGAAGGCGTGGACCGCATCTCTTCCAATGAGCTGAGCGTCAGGATGAAGGTTACGGCTTCCCAGATTCGTCAGGATCTTAACAATTTCGGCGGGTTCGGGCAGCAGGGCTACGGCTATAATGTAAAATATCTGTATTCGGAGATTGCCAAGATTCTGGGAATTGACCGGCAGCATAACCTGATTATCATCGGCGCCGGCAACCTGGGACAGGCGATCGCCAATTACGCGAATTTCGAGAAACGAGGATTCGTCCTCAAGGGAATGTTTGACGTCAATCCCCGCCTGGTGGGTCTGGTGGTCCGGGGTGTGGAGATCTGCGGTATCGATGACCTGGAGAATTTTATCCGGAACAATGAGGTGCAGATTGCCGCGCTGACCATCCCGAAGTCCAAGGCACCGGAGATCGCAGAGCGTCTGGTGAATGCCGGAATCAAGGCTATCTGGAACTTTGCGCACATTGATCTTCAGGTTCCGCCGGACGTGGTTGTGGAGAATGTTCATCTGTCCGAGAGTCTGATGCGTCTGTCCTACCGGGTATGCAGCCTGCAGGATGAGCTGGAGCGCAAGGCGGAGAAGGCCGCAAAGACGGAGTGATAGGAACAGAAGAACGCCGGCAGGCTGGAAACAGTGTTTCCAGGCTTGCCGGCGATTTTGCGGTAAGGGAAGCGGTGGCGGAAGCAGAAGGACCGGGTCCGGATGCGGAATCCTGCATGGAATAAGACGGAGGTCTGTCATGAGACGACTGGTAACCGGAAAACAGATGAAGGAGATTGATGCCCATGCCATACAGGAAGTGGGCATTCCGTCGATGGTGCTGATGGAGCGGGCAGCTCTTGCCTGCGCGGAGGAGATGAAGAAGGAGCTCACACGCCGGGGGATGTCCCCGGAGGATGTGCGGGTGCTGGTCCTTGCCGGGACAGGGAATAACGGGGCGGACGGTGTCGCCATCGGGCGGATGCTTCACTTGTGGGGTTATCAGGTGACCATCGCCTGCCTGGGGAATCCGGCCCATCGCACGGAGGAGATGGGTGCGCAGCTTTCCATCGCCGAGAAACTGGGCATAGAAGTGGTCCTGTGGGATGATTTTGTGCCGGGCACCTTCGATGCGGCCGTCGATGCCCTCTTCGGCGTCGGCTTATCCCGGGATGTGGAAGGCTCCTACGCGGAGGCTGTGGCTTATCTCAACCGGAGAAAGGAAGGGCTGGTGCTTTCCGTGGACCTGCCGTCGGGCGTGGATGCGGAAAACGGGCGGGTGCTGGGATGCGCCGTCCGGGCAGACATCACCGTAACTTTCGGCTTTGAGAAGCTGGGAAGCGTTTTTTATCCGGGAAAGGAGTGCGCCGGAAGACTCATCGTGGCGGACATCGGTTTTCCGTCGTATGAGAAGGTATCGGGGAAGCATTTCCTCACCGGCGAGGAGGCAGATTTTAGCAGAATCCCGCCGCGAAAGGGCGATTCCCACAAGGGAACCTACGGAAAGATTCTCATCGCAGCCGGCTCCGAGGGGATGTGCGGAGCTGCTTACTTCTCCGCGCTGGCGGCCTACCGCTCCGGTGCGGGCCTGGTGAAGATTCTGACGGTCCGGTCCAATGTTCCGGTGCTGCAGAACCTGCTGCCGGAGGCCATCATCACCGGCTATGACCCGGAACAGGCCGAGGAAGAGCCGGAGGTATTCCGGAAGGCGGTGGAGGAAGCCTGCGCCTGGGCCAGCGTCATCGTGCTGGGACCGGGACTGGGCAGCGGCCGCTATGTGGAACAGCTGGTAAGGACCATCCTGCTGGCCGCCTATGTGCCCATCGTCCTGGATGCGGACGGGCTGAATGCGGTGGCAGAGTATCCCTATCTGGCCGATTATTTTACGGAAAATGTCATCGTCACCCCCCACGTGGGAGAGATGGCGAGACTGACCGGCCTGGAGCCGGAGGATATCAAGGCGGATCCGGTTTCGGCCGCCTGCATGTACAGTGAGGAGAAGGGCGTCATCTGCGTTCTGAAGGATGCGGTGACCGTTGCCGCCCGCAGGGACGGGGATGTCTTCCTGGGAACCAGCGGCTGCGGCGCCATGGCCAAGGGCGGAAGCGGGGATGTGCTGACCGGCGTGATTGCCGGACTGCTCGCACTGGACCTGCCGGAGGACGATGCGGCCTGCCTGGGCGTGTGGCTGCACGGCAGAGCGGGAACGGCTGCCGCAGAGAAACTCGGAGCACATTCGGTGCTGGCGACGGATATTGCCAACGCTATTGCGCTCAGCCAGTAAAAATGCATGAGGGATGCCTGCTTTTACGGCGGCCCCCGGAAAAGAAAGGATTCGGAAAAATACCATCATATGGACAGTCCATTGCCGGCAGCGGTACTGCTGCTTTTACTGATGACACTGATGAATATCATGCTCTACGGGTTCGGTGCGGCACTGCAGAATCTGAACCAGACGGAGCTGGAGGAAAAGGCACAGAATGGCGACGAAAAGGCGGCACAGCTTCTGAAGGTGCTGGATAAGCCCGGCAGCTTCATCACTGCGCTGCACATCGCAACCACGATTCTGAACATGGCCGCAGGCGCCGCCGTCTTCTTCCTGGTGCGGGAGATGAATCTGCGCTACCGGTTTGCCACCGCCGGTGAGGAGACGCCGGGTGCGGTGGCTCTGTGGTGGGTGCAGGCCATGGCGATCCTCCTGGTTCTCTTTATCCTGCTTCTCAGCATCAGCGTTGTCATTCCCCGGAAGATGGCCCAGGACAATCCGGAGAGGTGGGCAGAACGTCTGCTTTCGCCGGTATCCCTGCTGATGAAGGCGGTTCTTCCCATCGCCTTTCCCATCGCGGCCATCAGCGGCGGGGTTCTCCGGCTGTTCGGGGTAGACCCGGATTCCGACGAGGAGAAGGTGACGGAGGACGACATCAAGCTTCTGGTCAGCGAGGGCCATGAGAAGGGCATCATCAAGGCCGGCGAGGCGGAGATGGTCCAGAACGTGTTTGAGCTGGATGAGAAGGAAGCCGGGGACATCATGACCCACCGGACCAACATTGTGGCTCTGGACGGGGAGATGACCCTGAATGAGGCGGTGGCCTTTATCCGGAATGAGGCTAATAATTCCCGATTCCCGGTATATAAAGAAGACATCGACCATATCATCGGAATCCTCCATATCCGGGATGTGCTGAATTTCTCGGAGGAGGCAGCCTGCCGGGAGCAGAAGCTCTGTGACATTGAGGGCCTTCTGCGAAAGCCCAATTTTATCCCGGAGATCCGCAAGATCGATCAGCTGTTCCACGAGATGCAGGCCCAGAAGAGCCACATGGAAATCGTCGTGGATGAGTACGGCCAGACGGCCGGCATCGTGACCCTGGAGGATATTCTGGAGGAGATCGTCGGCAACATCGAGGACGAATACGATGAGGAGGAGAAGCTCATTGTCCGCAGAAGCGACGGTACCTGGCTTCTGGACGGCATGGCGCCCCTGGCCGATGTGACGGAGAAGCTGGGATTTGCGGTAGAAGAGAAGGATCTGGAGAATTTCGAGACCCTGAGCGGTTTTCTGATCGCGAAGCTGGACCGGATCCCCGAGGAGGGCGAAAAGCCCGTGATTGCCTGCTGTGGCTGGATTTTCAAGATTCGCCAGGTGGGCGGCAAGACCATCCGCACCGTTGTGGCCGCGCCGGGCCGCAGGGCGGTGAAAAACTAGGACTTGCCACCGCAGAAATCTTTTGGTAATATATCATGTTGTACCAATAATATTACAATTGAAAATATAGTGGAAATGAAGAGGAGTTTTTATGTCCGGACATTCAAAATTTGCCAATATCAAGCACAAGAAAGAGAAGAATGATGCCGCTAAGGGCAAGATCTTTACCGTTATCGGCCGTGAGATCGCGGTTGCCGTAAAAGAGGGCGGTGCAGATCCGGCCAACAACAGCAAGCTTCGCGATGTGATTGCCAAGGCGAAGGCAGCCAACATGCCCAACGATACCATCGACAGAGGCATCAAGAAGGCAGCCGGTGACGCCAATTCCGTCAACTACGAGAACCTGACCTATGAGGGCTACGGCCCGGCCGGCGTGGCAATCATTGTAGAGACCCTTACCGACAACAAGAACCGTACCGCATCCAACGTACGTGCGGCATTCTCCAAGGGCAACGGCAATATCGGAACTCCGGGCAGCGTTTCCTTCATGTTTGATAAGAAGGGCCAGATCATCATCGATAAGGAAGAGTGCGAGATGGAAGCCGACGACCTGATGATGATGGCACTGGATGCAGGCGCAGAAGACTTCTCCGAGGAAGAGGACAGCTACGAGATCCTCACCGCACCGGATGATTTCTCCGCAGTGCGCGAGGCTCTGGAGAAGGAGAACGTTCCCATGCTTGAGGCGGACGTGACCATGATTCCCCAGACCTGGGTTACCCTCACCGATGATGACGCAAAGAAGAAGATGCAGAGAATTCTGGACCTTCTCGATGAGGATGACGACGTTCAGGCAACCTATCACAACTGGGACGAGGAATAAGCCATCCTGCGAAGCAGGATTCTCAATGCTTATTCCGACTGGCCGCCGAGCCGCAGGCGAGGGGGCAACACCTTGTAATCAAGGAATAAGCCATCCTGCGAAGCAGGATTCTCAATGCTTATTCCGACTGGCCGCCGAGCCGCAGGCGAGGGGGCAACACCTTGTAATCAAGGAATAATCCATTGTATCTTTATTGCATTCATCAATGATTTGTGCTACAATACACAAATTCAATATAACTAAATCGTTGACGAGATTAATCCCCTGCAGAGGTTCCCAGAGAGGAATGCCGGCTGACACCGTGATGGAAGCATTCTGAACGGAGCAGAGGATGACCACCTCCGAGAGACCCCAATCAGGTCCGGTGATTCCGTTATCATCATGGAACGAGAGGCCGGGATATCCGGCAATCGGGGTGGAACCGCGCTTACACAGCGTCCCCGGATGATAGAAACGTCATCCGGGGATGCTTTTTTTCATCTTTGCCCGCAGGGCAGCGGAAGCATTTCCCAGATGAAGACCAACATTTAATACAGGAGGAGTTTTACTATGAAAGCAGAGTATATGGACAGATATCGCCATTCGATGTCCCATATCCTGGCCAAGGCCGTGATTGAGATTTTCGGTAAGGAAAATGTACAGTATGCCATCGGACCGCAGATTGCGGATGGCTTCTACTATGATTTCCTTCTTCCGCGCACCCTCAGCAAGGATGATTATGAGATGATCGAGAACAAGATGCGCGAGATTCTCAAGAGAAAGGAAGCCTGGACCTGCGAGGAGGTTTCCAAGGCCGAGGCCATGGAGATCTTCAGGGATCAGAAGTTCAAGATGGAGCTTATTCAGGACCTTCCGGAGGATGAGAGAATCACCACCTATAAGACCGGTGATGATTTCATCGACCTCTGCCGCGGACCGCACGTGGAGAATTCCCAGGATCTTCTCAGTGTTGCTTTCAAGATCAAGTCCATCTCCGGCGCTTACTGGAGAGGCAATGAGAAGCGGGATATGCTGCAGAGAATCTATGTTTACGCCTTCCCTACCAAGGATGAGCTGAAGGAGCACCTGAAGATGATTCAGGAGGCTATGGAGCGCGATCACAAGAAGATCGGACCGCAGCTGGATCTCTTCATGTTTGATGAGACCGCACCGGGCATGCCTTACTGGCTGCCGAGAGGCTGGAAGCTCTACAACGCCCTTCTGGCATTCTGGAGAGACCTGCACGACCAGTACGGCTATCAGGAGATCTCCGCACCGGTGATCAACAATAAGAAGCTCTGGGTGAC
>DMCD01000236.1 GCA_003445895.1 Lachnoclostridium sp.
AAGCTGTTCACGGTGGATGGACAGCCGGCCGATGGCGTGCTCCAGTTTGCCCTGAACGAGATTGCCGAGAAGTGCAGCGCAAGAGAGCTTGTTGACATGATCACGAAGATGGTGGAGGCGTTCTGATGAAAAAGATGACGATAGAGGATAAACTGGGACTCAATACGTTCCATACCGATGAGGAGAATTCCCACATCGACGTAGACCTGGAATACACGGATGAAGCGGAGATCCGGAAGCTTCTCCTGGCATGTCCGGCCGAGTGCTACAAATATGAGGACGGAAAGCTGTCCTTCTCCTGGCTCGGCTGCCTGGAGTGCGGAACCTGCAGAGTCCTTTCCCACGATAAGATCGTGAAGGAGTGGCACCATCCGATGGGTGAGATCGGGGTGCAGTACCGGCAGGGCTGATGCCTGAAGTACGGGGGCTGTTGCGACAGCCCCCTTTTCGCATAAAGAGGAGTACGAGGTACTTATGGCGAGGATTATTCTTTTTACCGGGAAGGGCGGGGTCGGCAAGACCAGTATTGCGGCAGCTCATGCCCTGAAGTCTGCGGAGGAAGGGAAGAGAAGTATTCTGGTCAGCGCGGATATGGCACACAATATCGGAGACATTTTCCAGAAGCGGGTCGGCGGGGAGCCGGCGGAGCTTGCGGAGAATTTATGGGGCCTGGAGCTGGATCCGGACCGTATGCTCCGGGAAGAATTCCCGGAGGCGGCGAAGGCTATCCGGAAGCTTCTTCTGGGCAGCAGCGCCGGGGCAGCGGACCTGGACGACTTTCCGATTCCCGGCTTTGAAGACCTGTTTTCCCTGCTGAAGATTGCGGACCTTCATGAAAGCGGCGAATATGACCGGATCTTTGTGGACTGTGCGCCCACGGGGGAGACACTGAGCCTTCTGAAGCTTCCGGAGCTTCTTGCCTGGTATATGGAGAAATTCTTCCCGGTGGGGAAGACCATGGTGCGAATACTCGCCCCGGTATCCAAGGTGAAATATCATGTGGAGCTTCCGGACAGTAAGGCCATGGACGAAATCGGAGAGATGCATGAGAAGCTCCTTGCCCTGCAGTCCCTCTTAAAGGACCAGAACACCAGCAGCGTGCGCCTGGTATGCACCCCGGAAAAGATGGTGGTGGAGGAGACCAAGCGAAGCTATATGTATCTGAGCCTTTACGGGTATCAGACGGACGGCGTGTTCATCAACCGGGTCATTCCCGCCGGAACAGGCAATTCGTTCCTGGAGAGCTGGCGGGATATTCAGCAGGGGTATGTGGAAGAGCTGCGCCGGGTATTTACCGGGATCCCTGTGGCGGAAATCCCCTGGTACCCGGGCGAGGTCCGGGGCCGGGAGGCCGTCGGACGTATCTGCAGTGATGTGCTGGCGGACCCGGCGCTTTTTGATGTCCGGGTGCACACAGAACAGGAGATGTATTCTGCCATTCCCGGCGGGTACCGGCTGACCATCCCCCTGCCCGGAGCAGAACGGGGTGAGGTGAAGGTGAGCCGCCATGATCTGGATCTGGATATCGCCGCGGGGAACTTCCTTCGGCGCATTCCGCTGCCGGATGTGCTCCGCGGGACTTCCGACCCGGAGGTTGTTCTGGAGGATGGAGAGCTTAAGGTTTCCTTCCGGACGGACCGGAAGCCGGAGGAGAGAGAAGAATCGGAAGACGGGGGAGACAAGGCATGAGAATTCTCTTTTATACGGGAAAGGGCGGTGTCGGTAAGACCAGCATTGCCGCCGCCACGGCCGTGGCTCTGGCAGAACAGGGGAAAAAGGTGCTGATCATGAGCACCGACCAGGCCCACAGCCTGGGGGATGCCTTTGCCATGAAGCTGGGAAATGTTCCCGTTCCGGTGACGGACCATCTGGATGCGCTGGAGATCGATGCGGCCGAGGAGAGCCGGAAGGCCTGGGGAAGTCTCCGGGATTACCTGCGGCAGATTGTGCAGGATCGGGCCAACGGGGGACTGGCAGCGGATGAGGTGCTGATCTTCCCGGGACTGGAGGAGCTGTGCTCCCTTCTGCGGATCCTGAATATCGCGGAAGAGAATCTTTACGATGTCCTGGTGGTGGACTGCGCGCCCACGGGCGAGACCCTGTCCCTTCTCCGGTACCCGGAACAGCTGCAGGTTCTGGCGGACCGGATTCTTCCATCCGTCCGCAGCATGAACCGGGCCTTCGGCGGCCTGATATCAAAGAAGACCTCGGTGCCGAAGCCGCGGGATGCCGTATTCGATGAATTCGAGCAGCTGACGAAAGATCTGAACCGCCTGCGGGAGATCATGATGGACCGGCAGCACTCCTCCCTGCGTCTGGTGATGACACCGGAGAAGATCGTGATGGAGGAGGCGAGGCGCTGTTATACCTGGCTCCAGGTTTACGATTACGGCGTGGATGCGGTCTATGTGAACCGGATATTTCCGGACAGAGCCCTGGACGGGTACTTTGCGGCCTGGGCGGAACTGCAGAAGGAGAGTCTGAAGCTCGCCGGAGAGAGCTTTCCAAACCAGAAAATCTTCCTGCTGGAGCTGCAGGACGGTGAAATCCGGGGGATTGCAAAGCTTCGGGAGGTTTCGCGGATTCTTTACGGAGAGGAAGACCCGTCGCAGCTGTACTGCACAGAACAGGCCTTCCGCATGGAAGACGTGCAGGGAACACGGAACTTCATTGTCCGGCTTCCCTGGATGGAAGAGGAAGATATTCAGGTAAAAAAAGAGGATGGCGATCTCATCCTGACGGTCCGGAATGAAACCCGCAGGTTTCACCTCCCGGACCGGGTCAGCCGCCGGTACATAAGCGGCTGGACCTATGACGGGGAAGAGCTCACCATCCATATGGACTATGATTAACTCCAGCACCACGGGAATCCGGGGCACAATCTGAACGGAAAGCTTGCTTGCCGGACAGAATGTCTCCCAGACAATTTATCAGACCTTCAGAAGGTATCCGGTGCAGGGCGGAAGATTCAGGCCTCCCTCGAAGGATACCTTTTTTCCTGTGATGAGGTCGATGGCTTCCCCGGCGCCGAAGTCCGC
>DMCD01000166.1 GCA_003445895.1 Lachnoclostridium sp.
CTCAGCTCCTGGGCAGTGCGGGGGACGGATCTCTTGAGATATTCCATGGCAGTTCTCCTTTAAGTCTCCGGTAAGCATCTGCTGCGCAGTTTCACACGGCAGTGATGCATTGTGCGAAAGTAATATCCTGCATCATACCACAAATTGCAGATATACTCCATACCTTTTGGCAAACTATTCCTTCAGATCTTTCAGAGTCTCGACCGAAAAAGAATCGTATAAAATAAAATCTATAAAACCTATTGACAAAGTAGGAAACTGGTATTAACATACCAATCAGTTTACGAAAGGAGCAAAAAGCCATGGATGCGGTTATCTTCACAAACAATATGGTCATGTGTATGTGCTGCTGTCAGATATCGGATTCCGGGACACTTTGTCAGAGATGCGATGGTTTGACTTTTCGCCATGCGCACTTTTAGCTCCAGAGAGTGAACTGACCAGGAAATGTCTGCCGGAATCCGAGAGGGTTCCGGCTTTTTTATTGATAAAAAAGCCTTGCAGACAGAAAAAACTGCGCGGGAATGCGCGGAAGAGAAGGGAGAGTACTATGAAAAAGAATTATCTGAGAACCATCGGAACACTGGGACTTGCAGCGCTGACAGCAGCCGGTCTTCTGGCAGGATGCGGATCGTCCTCATCCGGAAGCGGCACTGCGGCGGCGGAACAGACAGCGGCAGCGGCATCTGCAGAATCATCGGCGGATACGCCCGAAGCAGGCGGGGATGCCGTCTACAGGACTCTTGATGAGATCCGGGAGAGCGGCACCGTCAATATAGGCGTATTCTCCGACAAGAATCCCTTTGGCTATGTGGATGAGAACGGCACCTACCAGGGCTATGACGTGTACTTTGCCGAGCGTATCGGCAAAGACCTGGGCGTGGAGATCAATTATGTCTCCACAGAGGCAGCAAGCCGCGTGGAGTATCTGGAGACCGGCAAGGTGGATATCGTCCTGGCAAACTTCACGGTGACGGAAGAGAGAGCGAAAGCGGTGGACTTCGCCCTTCCTTATATGAATGTGGCGCTGGGCGTTGTTTCCCATGAGGACCGTGTGATCGAGAGCCTGGACCAGATCGGCGCGGATGACCAGGTTATCGTGATCTCTGGAACGACCGCCGAGACCTATCTGACCGAGAACAACCCGGAGATCAAACTTCAGAAGTTTGACACCTACGCGGCGGCAAAAACTGCCTTTGAGAATGGCACAGGCGTCGCCTGGGCAAATGACAACACAGAAGTGATCGCATTTTCCCTGGAAAATGAAGGCTATGTGGTCGGCATTCCGTCCCTGGGCAGCCAGGATACGATTGCGCCGGCCGTCTCCAAGGGCAACAGCACCCTGCTCGACTGGCTGAATGAGGAGATCGTCTCCCTCGGAAAAGAGAACTTCTTCCACGCAGATTATGAGGCGACACTGCTGGATACCTACGGCAAAGACTATGAAGATACCCTGGTGGTCGAGGGCGGAGAGACTGCAGGTGCAGCAGCGGAAGAGAAGAGCGCGGCCGCGCTGGATATCCCTCAGGGCAATGGTGAGACCATCACGGTAGCAGCCTCCGCCACACCCCACGCAGAGATTCTCGCTGCAGCGAAGCCGATTCTGGAGGAATACGGATACAAGCTTGAGGTAACGGAATTTGACGATTATGTACAGCCGAATCTGGTGGTGGAGTCCGGCGAATTTGACGCAAACTATTTTCAGCATGTTCCCTATCTGAACAGCTTCAATGAGGAGCAGGGCACCCACCTGGCAGATGCGGGGGATATTCATTATGAGCCCTTCGGCATTTATCCGGGAACCAAGTCCTCTCTGGAGGAGATTGCGGCCGGAGATTCCATCGCGGTTCCGAATGATACGACCAATGAGGCCCGGGCGCTGCTTCTGCTGCAGGACAATGGTCTGCTGAAGCTGAAGGACGGCGTGGGACTGACCGCGACGGTCAATGATATCGTGGATAATCCTTATGATATTAAATTTGTAGAGCTGGAGGCGGCGCAGGTAGCCCGGGTTGTGAATGAAGTTGCATTTGTGGTGCTGAACGGCAATTACGCTCTGGAGGCGGGCTATTCTGTGGGACAGGACTCGATCGCATATGAAGCCTCTGATTCGGTGGCAGCGAAGACCTATGTGAACATTATCGCGGTTTCCGAGGGAAATGAGAACGAGCCGAAGATTGAGGCCCTGGTGAAGGTCCTTCGCTCCGAAGCCATTCAGAAGTTTATCGAGGAAACCTATGACGGAGCGGTGGTGTTCTATCAGAACTGAACAGCTGATGTGTCGGAACAGGAGGATGTATGGCAGAAATAGAGGTCCGGCACCTTTCAAAGGTCTTTGATCAGAAGGGCGGCCGAACACAGGCATTAAAAGACATCAGCCTCACCGTTGAACCCGGAGATATCTTCGGGTTCATCGGCATGTCGGGGGCGGGGAAAAGCACCCTGGTGCGATGTCTGAATTATCTTGAGGTTCCCACGGAGGGAGAGGTACTGATCGAGGGAAAGGACCTTGGGACGCTGTCGGAGACGCAGCTTCGGGCGGAGCGGAAGAATATCGGCATGATATTCCAGAATTTTAACCTGCTGATGCAGAAGAATGTATTGGAAAATGTCTGCTTTCCGCTCCGGATCTCCGGCGTAAAGCGGGCAGATGCGGTGAAGCGGGCCAGGGAGCTCTTAGAGACGGTAGGTCTTGCGGAAAAGGAACGGGCGTACCCGGCGCAGCTGTCCGGCGGACAGAAACAGAGGGTAGCCATCGCCCGGGCCCTGGCTACAAAGCCGAAGATTCTCCTCTGCGATGAAGCGACCAGCGCCCTGGATCCGCAGACAACGGCATCGATCCTGCAGCTGCTTCGGAAGCTCAATGAGACCCTGGGCATCACGATTGTGGTGATTACCCATCAGATGTCTGTCGTGGAAGAAATCTGCAGCAGGGTTGCGGTGATTGAGAACGGCAGGCTGGCAGAGCAGGGCACAGTAGAGGAAGTATTCACAGATCCGAAATCCCAGGCGGCGAAGGACCTGCTGCTTCTGAAGGAAAAAGGATGGGAGGGAAAGGTCAATGTTTGATTCCGCAGTCATGAATATGATCCTGGAGGGGATCCGGGATACCCTGTATATGACGCTGACATCCACGCTTATCGGCTATATCATTGGCCTTCCCCTGGGAATTCTTCTCACCGTCACCGCAAAGGACGGATTAAAGCCGAATGCCGTCATCTACCGCATCCTTGATATCATCTGCAATATCATCCGGAGTATTCCGTTCCTGATTCTGCTGATCCTTCTGATTCCATTTACCAGGGCGGTTGTCGGGAAAAGCTATGGATCCACGGCGACCATCGTTCCGCTGGTGATCTGCTGCGCGCCCTATATCGCGAGAATGGTGGAATCTTCGCTGAAGGAGGTGGATCCCGGGGTGATCGAGGCAGCCAGATCCATGGGCGCCTCGAATGGACAGATTATTCTGCATGTGCTGCTGGTGGAGGCCAGAACCTCTCTGCTCACGGGCGCAACGATAACCACCGGGCTGGTGCTGGGGTATTCTGCCATGTCCGGAACCGTGGGCGGCGGCGGTCTCGGAGATATCGCCGTCCGCTACGGATATTACCGCTGGCAGACAGATATCATGATCGTGACGGTTATCCTGCTGGTGGTTTTGTTTCAGATTATCCAGAACCTTGGAATGAAGATATCCGAAGGCCTGGACCGCAGAAAGTGAGGGAAAATGGATTTTGAAGTGATCAGAAGCTATCTGCCCCTGTATGAAAAGGCCCTGTTTCTGACGATGCGGATCGGGTGGCAGGGGATTCTCCTGGCGGCGTTTCTCGGCCTCTTCAGCGCGGCCATAATCCGGTTCCGCATTCCGTTCCTGACCGGGCTTATCCGGGCATATATCGGAATATTCCGCAACACACCGCTTTTGGTGCAGCTCTTTTTCATCTATTTCGGTCTGCCGAAGGCGGGACTTTCCGTAGATGCGGAGCACTGCGGGATCGTCGGTCTGGGGCTGCTCGGAGGCGCCTATATGGCGGAGGCCTTTCGCAGCGGTCTGGAAACGGTCGAAGAGATTCAGCGGGAAAGCGCGCTGTCCCTCGGCATGACGGAGAGACAGGCTTTTCTCTATGTCATTCTTCCCCAGGCGGTTTCCGTCAGTATTCCTGCCTTTATGGCAAATGTTATCTTCCTGCTGAAGGAAACCAGTGTTTTTTCGGCCATCAGCCTCATGGATCTGATGTTTACCGCAAAGGACCTGATCGGCCTGTACTATCGGACAACAGAATGCCTGTTTCTGCTGGTTATATTTTATCTCATTATGCTGCTTCCGGTATCCCTCCTCGGAAGTCTGCTGGAAAGGAAGGTCCGGTTTGCCGGGTTTGGTGAACAGTGATGGGTGAAATCATACAGACCTTTGGGTTTGACGTGCTCTTTAAGGGAACCAATATGCTGCGCCTGCTGCAGGGTCTTTGGGCCGCCCTGCGGATAAGTCTTATCTCCGTGGCCTTAAGCATCGGGCTGGGCCTCGCCGTCGGCGCGCTGATGACGGTCAGGAATCCGGTCCTGAAGGTTCTCACCAGGATATACCTGGAGATTGTACGGATTATGCCGCAGATGGTGCTGCTGTTTCTGGTGTTTTTCGGAACAACCCGGGTCTTCGGCTGGGATATCCCGGCGGAACTCTCCGCGGTTATCGTATTCACCTTCTGGGGAACGGCGGAGATGGGCGATCTGGTGCGCGGAGCGCTGATCAGCATTCCGAAGCATCAGTATGAGAGCGGTGCGGCGCTGGGAATGACACAGCCGCAGATTTATCTCTATGTGGTGATTCCGCAGACGGTGCGGCGGCTGATTCCCCTTTCCATCAACCTGATCACCCGCATGATCAAGACCACAAGTCTTGTCATGATGATTGGAGTGGTGGAGGTTCTGAAGGTGGGGCAGCAGATCATTGAGGCAAACCGGAGGACATCCCCGAATGCGGCGTTCGGCATCTACGCGGTGGTATTTGTCCTGTACTTTGCCGCCTGCCGGCCGGTCAGCCTCCTGGCGGAGATGCTGGAGGAAAAATGGAAGGATG
>DMCD01000122.1 GCA_003445895.1 Lachnoclostridium sp.
TTCGACCGGCAGGTTCAACTGGTGCTGGAGATGCAGGACTCGGAAGGCGGGGAATCGGCAGAGGATTCCAAAACAGCGGGAGACGATACGGCTTCCGGTCGGGAAGGCCGGACCAGCGCCTTCTTCTACATCAATTCCTCCGGACAGGCGGTGGTGCGCACCGGGGATGACTATATCGCGGAGATGATCCGGATGGCCGGGGGAGAGTATGTCCTGTCGGACCTTCGAAACCCCAATCCCGACAGCCGGAGCGGATCCATGACGCTGTCCATGGAAGAATTCTACGCCGGGGCAAAAGATGCGGACTACCTGATCTATAATACAAATATCGACAGCAGCGTGAAGTCGCTGGAGGAGCTGCTGGCCAAAAGCAGCCTCCTTCCGGAATTCCGTGCCGTGAAAGAAGGGCAGGTGTTCCTGACAGACCGGTATTTTTATCAGGCGACGGATATTCTGGGTGAGATGATCGTGGACCTTCACCGGATGTTTGAGGGGGAGAAAGAGGAAAATATGACCTTCCTGCAGCATCTGGAGTGAGAAAAGGACTGCAGGGGCCGACCAATCCCCTGAGAGACACAAAAGACAGAGAAAACAGGTTTCATACCATGAACGATTCATACGAACCGGACGTGATGCGCACACGGCGCATCCGCGCTGCCGCAGTGTATGCGGCCTGCCTTGTGCTCCTGGCGGCGGCCTTTGTTTCCGGCATCAATGCCGGAAGCGTGCCGATTGAAGGCTCCCGCATTCTGCAGATTCTTGCAGGAGGGGAGACCGGGACAACCGAGGCGGATATCATTATGAAGATCCGGCTGCCGAGAACCCTTACGGCGGCCATTCTGGGCGGGGGACTGGCGGTTTCCGGCTTTCTTCTGCAGACCTTTTTTGCCAATCCCATCGCCGGGCCCTACATTCTGGGCATCTCCTCGGGAGCGAAGCTTTTCGTGGCGCTGCTGATGATCGGCATGATGGGGCAGGCATACCGCCTGTCCTCCCTCTCCATGGTGGGGGCAGCCCTTATCGGGGCGCTCCTTGTGACCGGAGCCATCCTTCTTCTGGCGAGGCACCTGCGGCAGATGTCATCTCTCCTGGTGGCGGGCATTATGGTGGGCTACATCTGTTCTGCAGTGACCGAGTTTCTGGTGACCTTTGCCGATGATTCCAATATTGTGAATCTCCACGGCTGGTCCCAGGGAAGCTTTTCCGGCGCGGACTGGAATACCGTGGGAATGGCGGCGGGAATTATCTTCCCTGCCGTATGCGCGGCGTTTCTTCTCTCCAAGCCGATGCATGCCTTCCAGATGGGAGAAAACTATGCCCGCAGCATGGGCGTGGATATCCGAAGATTCCGCATGGCGCTGGTTCTTCTGTCCGGGGTACTCTCGGCCTGTGTGGCGGCCCTGGCCGGTCCCATTTCTTTTGTGGGGATCGCGGCGCCCTACCTGGCAAGACAGAGTCTCGGAACCTCCAAGCCGATGCTGGTCATACCCGGATGCTTTCTGGAGGGGGCGGTATTCTGCGTCATCTGCGACCAGATCGCCCGCTGCGCCTTTGCTCCCACGGAGCTCAACATCAGCACGGTGACCGCCTTCTTCGGGGCACCGGTTGTCATCTGGATGATGGTGCAGAGAAAACACAGGGAATAAGAGAGAATAACAGAGTATAACAGAGTAAGAAGACGGCAGCGCACAGGAGTGTGATATATGGAATTCTATGCGGTAGAGCTGCAGCAGGCAGCCGTGGGCTACGGAGCCAAAACGGTGGTCCGGGACATTTCCCTGAAGGTCCGAAAGGGAGAGGTCCTGGCGCTGATCGGCCCGAACGGCGGCGGCAAATCCACCATTCTTAAGAGCATCGCAGGACAGATCCGTGTTCTGGGGGGCCGGATTGCCGTTGCGGGAAAGGACCCGACGAAGGCGGATCCCGGGGAAATGGCAAAGGTGATGGCGCAGGTCATGACGGGCCGCATTCATCCGGAGCAGATGACGGGATTCGACGTGGCAGCCCTGGGGCGCTATCCCCACACCGGCAGGATGGGACTCCTGTCACCGGAGGACCAGAGGATCACGCAGGAAGCGCTGGCCCTTCTGGAGGCGGAGGAGCTGTCGGAGGTTTTCTTTGAAGAGATGAGCGACGGACAGAAACAGCGTATTCTCCTGGCCCGGGCCATCTGCCAGGAGCCGGAGGTCCTTGTCCTGGATGAACCCACCTCCTATCTGGACATCCGCTATAAGATTCTTCTCACAAAGCTTCTGCGGAAGCTGGCCCGTGAGCGCGGAATGACCATCCTGCTTTCTCTGCACGAGCCGGAGATTGTGCCGTATGCGGCGGACCGGGTGCTGTGCGTGAAGGGGGATGTCATCTTCGGGGAAGGGACGCCGGAAGAGCTGCTGACAGAGGAGTTCATCGGGAAACTTTATGATCTTTCCCCGGAAGATATGGAAAAAAGCTGGATTTCGGGGATGCTGCTGCAGAGGAAAGCGCCAACTGCAAAAGAATCTGTGGAAAAGCCGTTTTGAATGGTGTATACTGAAAGTGTTCAGAAAAAATGCGGAAAATGTTTCCGCTGTGAGACATAACATACCGCCGGTGCAGGCTTTCCCGGGGAAAGGACAGGAATATGAAGTTTGAGAATATCGCAAAGGCAGTAACCATTTGTACCGGTGTCTGCATGACCATCGCCGGAATCTTTGACGTGATTTCCGGGAACCGGATGGAGAAGTCCTGCAGCTGCGAAGGAGAAGGCCCAGAGGGCGAGTGCGAATGCGAAGGCGCCTGCGAGTGCGGAAGAAAAACCGTCCGGGGTGGCATGTGCAAGATCTTTTTCGGCGGAATCCTCTCCGGCCTGGGCGTTGCATCCCTCTTTGTGGATTTTGAGGAAAAGTTAAGAGAGTACAATCCGGAGCTGGCAGATAAGCTGAATGCTTATGAGGAGCTGGCACAGCATCAGTGGGATGAGAAGAGCGCCCTCGGAAGAGAGAAGTTCATCGAAGGAAAAGATAAGTTTGTCCCCTATGCCCAGGAGAAGTTCTATCAGGGCAGGGAGAAGGTCGTTCCCTTCGCGAAGGAGCAGTGGACCAGAGGCAATGAGAAGTTCGGCGAGCTCCGGAACGCAGCCTATGACAGGTGGGCAAGCTACCGCGCAAGAGAAGACGAGCTGGCAGATTAAGAGACAACCAGAGCGTGCAGAAGAGGTAAATAGCGTATGATATTATCCCGGCGGAGCGATCCGCCGGGATTTTTTACGGAGAAATTCCATCAAATTGAGGATTCCTCCCCCCATAACGCCATGATATGATAGGATCATTAAAAGAGCGAAATACGGACGGACGAAAAAGGAAAACCGGACAGAGAGGGAGGATGGCGATGAAAAGAAGAAACTGCATGGCGGCTGTTCTGGCTGCACTTTTGTGGATGATACTGTTCGCATTATCCGGCTGCTCCGGAAAGAAAGAGCCGGCAGCAGGCGCCCAGACAGCGTCGGAGTCTGCAGCGGAGACGGCAGCGGAGACTGTGGAGGCGGTAAAAGAGATGGAAACTGCGGCGCCCGAAGATACCCATGCCGCAAGAAGTCCCAGAAAAGCGGTGGATATGAGCAAGGTGCCGGCCGTGAAGAATCCGGACGGAAGCTTTACCATCTTCGTCTATATGGTGGGATCCGACTTGGAAAGCTACGGCCAGGCGGCGAGCCATGATATCGAAGAGATGTGTCTGGCGAAGACCGGGGAGAAGGTAAAAATCGTTCTCATCACCGGCGGCGCGGAGGAATGGGGACATGCCTCCGTAAAGGCGGGCACGACGCAGATATTTACCATCCAGGACGGGGAGCTTACGGAGCTGGCGGACTTAGGCCTTCAGAACATGGCCAATGAGGGGACCCTGGAGTCCTTCCTTACCTGGGCCGGAAAGAACTGCATCTCGGACAGGAATGCCCTGATTCTGTGGAATCACGGCGGCGGCACGCTCATGGGGTACGGGCTGGACGAGAATTATCCGGATGATATCCTGGAGCTTTGCGATATCGGCGATGCGCTCCGGGCCTCCGGCATGCATTTTGATTTTGTGGGATTCGACGCCTGCCTCATGTGTACGGTGGAGACGGCAAAGATGCTCTCCCCCTATGCGGATTATATGATCGCCTCGGAGGAGACGGAACCCAGCTCCGGGTGGTTTTATACCGAGTGGCTGAATGCGCTGGCAGAGAATCCGGGGATGGCGGTCGAGGACCTGGGCCGTCTCATCGTAGATGATTTTGTCCCCGTGGAAGAAGAGCGGTCGGACTACGAGACCTATACCCTCGCCCTCATCGATCTTTCGCAGATTCAGCCGGTCCTGGATGCGATGCAGGAGTTTTTTGAGAACGAGCGGGGCCTGATGAAAATCGACTACAAGAGCCTGGCCAGGGCGAGAAGCAACACGAAAGCCTTCGGCAACGGCATGTTCGAACAGATTGACCTGCTGGATTTCGTGGTGAACAACCGGACCGACAGCGCGGGAGGCAATAAGGTAAAAAGGGCGGTGGATAAGGCCGTCATTTACCAGAAGAATACCACCGG
>DMCD01000087.1 GCA_003445895.1 Lachnoclostridium sp.
GGACATAAAAATAATGCGTCTGATAGGAATCGAACCTACGCACGTGGCTCCGGAGGCCACTGCTCTATCCACTGAGCTACAGACGCATCACAAATGATAATATACTACAGAATGGCAAGGACTTCAAGCAAATATTTTTTTCATGCGGGCGCCGACGAAACTGACGGCTGGTCCTATGGAAAGGGTCAGAATCACGGTCGCCAGCGTAAGATGTCCTCCCATGCAGATGCCGATTGCGGCCATCAGACCGTCCCAGGCAATCCGAACCGGTGCAAAGGGCAGATGAAAACGGTCGCTGACAATCATCGGCACGGAGTCATAGGGCGCGAGCCCCATATCTGCATTCATGTAGAGTGCCGCAAAAAAGAGAAATGGAATCAGCGCGGCCACAAATACGATCGGTCTCCACGGATTCTCTGTAAACAGGTACTGGGGCAGATATCTGCTCCACAGCATCCGGCAGAAGTCGGCGATGTAACCGATGAGCACCATGTTGAAGATGGTTCCCGGCCCGATATGGCGCGGTGCATACATCAGTTCCGGCATAAAGCAGATGACATGAACCATCATAGCCATGGTACCGAAAAGAATTCCCAGTCTTGCGGAGACAGACAGATTCATGAAGGAGCAGGCATCCGTTCCATAGTTTACCTGAATGAGCAGGGACAGGAACACACCCAGGCCGAGGATGCCGCAGAGCATCAGTATAAAACGCTTTTTATCGCGGTAGCGCGCAAGTTCCATGCGTGCGAGAATATTTTCCATAAAATCTCCAATTCCTGCAGAACCCCGTATTCGCTGCATGCTTTCGCGTTCCGGCCGCAAATTATTGAAACGAATGAATAATAGTACAAACGCCGAAAAAAGTCCATAGAATTTCCGCTGAACTTTCCATAGATATTTATGAAGAAATAGTGTATGATTGACAGACATGTGAAGGACAATACAGAAAGGCATTTTTCATGGATGTAAAAGATTTTTATTATGACCTGCCCCAGGAACTGATTGCGCAGGATCCGCTGGAGGACCGTGCATCCTCCCGCCTGATGGTTCTGGACAAGGATACCGGCGAAGTGGAACACCGGACCTTCCGGGATATCAAGGAATATCTGCAGCCCGGGGACTGCCTGGTCATCAATGATACCAAGGTAATTCCGGCCCGGCTGATCGGCGCAAAGGCCGACACCGGCGCCAAAATCGAAGTGCTTCTCCTGACCCGCAAGAAGGATGATGTCTGGGAGACCCTGGTGAAACCCGGCAAGAAATGCAAGCCAGGCACGGTGATTGAGTTCGGCGACGGACTTCTCACCGGCACCGTGCTGGACGTGGTAGAAGAGGGGAACCGGCTCATCCAGTTCCATTATGAGGGTATTTTCGAGGAGATTCTGGACCAGCTGGGCCAGATGCCCCTTCCGCCCTACATCACCCATCAGCTGAAGGATAAGAACCGCTATCAGACGGTTTATGCGGAGCATGAAGGCTCGGCTGCTGCGCCTACTGCAGGCCTGCATTTTACCAAAGAACTCCTGGCGGAAATAGAGGCGATGGGCGTAAAAATTGCTCATGTCACCCTGCATGTCGGACTCGGCACTTTCCGCCCGGTCAAGGTGGATACCATCGAAGACCATCACATGCATTCCGAGTTCTATATCGTGACCCAGGAGGCGGCGGATATTGTCAATGAGACAAAGAAGAACGGCGGCCGCGTTATCTGCGTCGGCACCACCAGCTGCCGCACCGTGGAATCCGCTTCCGATGAGAACGGCGTGCTGCAGGCAAAGAGCAGCTGGACCAGCATTTTCATCTATCCCGGCTACAAGTTCAAGATTCTGGACTGCCTCATCACCAATTTCCACCTTCCGGAATCCACTCTGGTGATGCTGGTTTCCGCCCTGGCCGGAAGAGAGCATGTGCTGAATGCCTACAAAGAGGCAATTAAAGAACGCTACAGATTTTTCTCGTTCGGCGACGCTATGTACATCCACTAAACTTATCTGCTGCATCCTCGCAGGAATCTCTGTTCCTGCAGGATGCAGCTTTTTTGCGCGGTACCGCGCGATACGGGTTGAAGGCGGCCGCGCGCTGTCGTTGGGCAGGCGCGAAGCAAGTTGGGTGCATCTTTTTTGCCGTTGGCGTTCTGTCAGGATACGGGTCCGGCCAGAAGTGGAGAGGGAAGGCAAACTGCATGCAGGCGGCCGCGGCATCCTTCTGTTTTTTCTGTACAGCGGGGCCGAAAAATGTTAGAATAAGGGAACTTCGTGGCACCGGGGAACGTTCCGGCGGCGAAAGAGGAGGCTGACTGCGATAAAGCGGTGGCAGAATAAACAATTCAGTATTTAAAGGTTTACAGTGATTTAAAGGATCATCAATATGGGAAAAGACAGAGAAGAGGCCGAGGGCGTAAGACTCAATAAATTCTTGGGTGCATCGGGCGTGTGCTCCCGCAGGGATGCGGACAAGCTGATTGAAGACGGAAAGGTGACGGTGGACGGCGTGACGGCCACCCTGGGCACGCGGGTGCTGCCGGGACAGGTGGTTGTCTGCGACGGAAAGGAAGTTAACGGGAAGGACAAGCCGGTGCTTCTGGCAGTCAACAAGCCGCGGGGGATTGTGTGCACGACCTCCGACAGGGACAGAGCGCAGAATATCGTGGAGTTCCTGAATTATCCGGTGCGGATCTACCCCATCGGAAGACTGGATAAGGACAGCGACGGCTTGATTCTCATGACCAATGAGGGAGCGCTGGTGAACCGGATTCTCCGGGCCCGCTACATGCATGAGAAGGAATATGTGGCGTCGGTGGACAAGCCGGTGACGGAGGAATTCATCCGGAAGATGCGCGCCGGCGTGGATATCGGCGATGCCGTAACCAGGCCCTGCAAGGTCATACGCATGGGCGACCGGTCCTTCCGCATCGTGCTCACCCAGGGCCTGAACCGGCAGATCCGCCGGATGTGCGAGGCCCTTGGATATCATGTGCGTACCCTCAAAAGAATCCGCATCATGAATATCCGCCTCGGTAACCTGGAGCGGGGCAAGTACCGCGAGGTTGAGGGCGAAGAGTATGACGAGCTGATGCGGCTTCTCGACGCGCAGCCTGATACCGAGCATGAGACCGGCAATCCGGATATTTACGAGAGAGCGGAGCGGAGAAGTTCCGCGATGGCTGCCGCGGAGGCCGGACGAAGACCCTACCGCGC